>USOF01000041.1 GCA_900556285.1 uncultured Collinsella sp.
GACCTGTAAAGCCATGCTCGCCGATCGGCAGCGTCGAGCGTCCGGTCGCGGGAACCACATGCAGGCCGGCCTCGGTCAGCTCGCGAATGGCACGGCGAATGGTCCCGTCTGCCTCGTGCAGGGCATTCAACAGCGTTCCGTCTAAGTCACTCGCAAACATCTTGATCATGGGCATGCCTCTCCTTCGTCTGCACGATATTGTAGACGAAGGAGAGGCACGCCCAAACAATGCCGTCACGACGCGACGTGCCACTGCCTTCACAAATTCACGGTGCCCCAGCGCGCTAAGACAATCGCCACAAACGACTTTTCAGCCGATAAAACAGCGCCGTCGTCAACGTCAGCACCGCCAACATGCCTGCGAATACAATCGCCGGTGTCCATCGATCATATGCGAGCCCGTAAACCAATTGGCCAATAGGCGTTGCACAGGAAAGCGTCATATAAACGAGTGCCAGCACTTTTCCGCAGAGTTCCTTTGGCGCTGACCGCTGAACAAATGAAACGATTTCGACCGATGTAATGCTTGCCCACGCCATGACCCATGCCGAGCCGGCCGCAAGCGCGGCAAACGCTAATTCATCAGGACCGCTCAGTAGCGTGACAATAATCGGCACGACTCCAAAACAGATCATCGCAACATATCGACATATGCCCTTGAAGGAAAAACGATGCGGCCAAATACCGACCAAACCACTGCCGACAAGACCACCTAAGCCCATAGCCACCTCAATAATCCCAACGAAGGATGACTGCATTCCGAGATGCTTTGCAACAATAACGGGAGCACCAATCGTTAACCCAACTAACGCAAGGTTCAAAATAGCCGCAATCAAAAACACAACGAGCAATGATGAGTTTTGAGACAGGTACCGAATCAACTCCCGAAAAACGTTTCGGCGTGTCGTACGAGTCGCGCTGTCTCCCATCGTTTCAGATGAGGCATTTTGCTTGAGTGCGCCCCCGAACAGCAGGGCTGAAATCGTAAACGTCAACGCCGCGGTTTCGCATAGAGTATCGATACCAAAGCACCCATAGACTGCCGTCCCGACTACAGGCCCCAAGATATTGCTCATCATGATTATCTGCGAGACCAACGCAGTGGCACGCTCAACCTTTTCTTGGCCCGTCATGCGCACCTCCTCAATTTGAAGCATCGGTTTCAGCAGCGATTGGATGCCATATTGGACGCAAAGCATTGCTGCCACGACAACCGCAAGAGGCAGCGAACGCTTCATGGGGATAAACAGCAGTGATGCAGCCATCAGAACAATGCCGAGTACCACAAGAACCCCGCGATGTCTTCCCCGATCCGCCAAAATCCCGCCAACCGGAGTCGCGAGCACGCCCGGTATGAACGCTATCGCCGCGACGGCGCCATATAACGTTGAGGAGCCGCTGCAATCGAACAAGTAGAGCGGACACGCAAAGCACAGTGCCGACAGCATCGAATACGCACACAGCTGTGCAACAAGAAGACCAAATAGCCTGATAGATCGCACTGTTTTTGGCGCCAATGAAACGCTAATTCTTCGCATCCCAGCCATAAGCCTGCCCCCAAATACATACTGTTAGTATGTATTTAATGACTTGAAAAGGGCAGCCGTGGCTACCCTCACAAATCAATTACATACCGTTGGTATCTATATTACCACCCGGCACGGTTCCATACGTCCCAAATCTGGGCCGTTGTCTGGAGCACTTCATTACCCAAATCGAGCCCCACCGCTGCCGCCATCTGTGCCAAACATTGTGCGCGAGCGAGCATTCGCTCCTTGGGCTCGAGCGGACGGAACAATGGCAGCAGCCAAAGATTCGCTAACAACGATACGGCCTCCGCTGCTTCGCGCGGGCATTCGCACGCAATGGAGCCGTCGGCGATGCCCTCCTCGATTACTGGCAAGAGATTGCCATCGGCCGACTCGTCAAACGAACCTTGGTACTGCATCGCCAGCAGCCGCGAGCTTTTTACCGGATCTGCCGCAGGATGCATGCGAGCCCATAGCTCGATTTGCGGAACGACGGACTCGGGCGCATAAAGTCGTTTGAGCTTTTGAGCTCCCGTCATATTGCCAGCACCGAGTGTCGCGCGACGGTGTTCAGCAATCGGAGCCGTTGCCCGATCAAATGCGGCGTTGAAAATCTCCTCTTTGCTCTTAAAGTGATGATAGACAGCACCCTTGGTCATGCCATCGAGGCGGTCGACGATGTCTTGGATGCTCGTCCCCTCATAACCCTGTACGCAGAATAGCTCCAGCGCCGCGTCGAGAATCTTCGCGACAGTCTCCTCGGGATATTTATTACGACCCATAATCCGTCCATCCACAACGCAAGTCTTGTGCCTCATTGCAGCATTTTAACGTTGCGGATGGTAGACGGTCGATTCTACACCGCGGCGGGGCCGTGTTCGCCGGTACGGATGCGGATGACTTCCTCGACCGGCTCGACCCAAATCTTGCCGTCTCCAACGGCACCGGTACGAGCGGCGTTGCAGATGATGTCGACAATTCCGTCGACATGCTCATCGGCACAAATGAGCGTGAACTGCACCTTAGGGATCGTGTTAACAAGCAACTCGTTGCCGCGCACGTATTCCTTCCAGCCATGTTGCGCACCGCAGCCCTGCACCTGGTTGATAGTCATACCGCGAACATCAGCAGCAAACAGCGCATCTTTAAGAACCTCAAGCTTCTCGGCGCGAACAATCGCCGTAATCTTCTTCATAGTGAATTCCTCTCTTTAATAAAAGAAATTGATTGTTCTTCACATGGCACGGGTTTTCCAGGTGCCCGAGATTGCCCCGAAAGAGGAGCGCCGCGTACTTTGGTACGCAAGCGACGGTTTGAGGGGCAAGGTCGGGTGCCTGGGAAGCCGTGCCGCTAGTCAAGTCCCGAGAAGGAGGGATACGCGCTCTCGCCGTGCTGACTCGCATCCAGGCCCAGCGCCTCGTCGGCCTCGTCCACGCGCAGACTGCCGTGGAACAGCACCTTGACCACCGCGGCGATCACCAAATCGAGCACCAACACAATAGCGACCGTCACCACAATGCCCAAAATCTGCGAGATGAGCAGCGACACGTCGCCCGTGTAGAACAGGCCGCCCTTACCAGTCCACGAGAGCTCCGGCACACAGAACAGGCCTGTGAGCACGCCGCTCAAGATGCCGCCGATGCCGTGACAACCGAACGCGTCGAGCGCATCGTCGTAGCCAAACCTGGTCTTAAGATGGCTGATGGCCAGGTAGCAGACAGGCGATACGACCAGGCCCATAACCAGCGCTGCCCACGGCTCGACAAAGCCCGCACCCGGCGTGACCACCACAAGGCCCGCAACCAGACCGGTGCTGGCACCCACCAGCGTGGGGCGGCCGGTGCGCACGCGCTCGACGGCAAGCCACGAGACCATGCCCGCCGCGCTGGCCGTCTCGGTGTTGAGGATGGCGAGCGCCGCCACGGCGTCGGCCTTGAACTCGCTGCCGCCGTTAAAGCCAAACCAGCCAAACCAAAGCAGGCCGGCGCCCAGCGCCACAAACGGCACGTTATGCGGGCGATAGCTCACCATGCCAAAACCGCGACGACGGCCGAGCATTAAGCAGAGAATCAGGCCCGTGAGACCGGACGAAATGTGCACCACGTCGCCGCCGGCAAAGTCGAGTGCGCCGATGATGTCGCCGATAAAGGAGCCATCGCCGCCCCAGACCATGTGGGCGAGCGGCGCATAGACCACGAGCAGCCAAATGCCCAGGAAGGCCGTCATGGCACCAAACTTAACGCGGCCGGCCAGGCTGCCCGTGACGATAGCTGCCGTGATCATGGCAAACGCCATTTGGAAGGCGATGTTGATGATTTGAGGGTAGACGGCACCGTCCGCGGCATTGCCCTCGGCCGCCTGCAGCACCTGGCCGAGCACCGGCAGGCACAGCAGCTGGTCAAGGCCTCCAATAAACGGGCTGGAACCGTCGCCGCCGTAGGCCAGTGACCAGCCGGCAACAATCCACAGCACACCAACCAGGCCAATGGCGCCAAAGCACATAAGCATGGTGTTGATGACATTTTTGCGCCTGGACAGGCCGCCATAGAAAAACGCCAGGCCCGGTGTCATTAAAAACACGAGCATGGTGCAGATGAGCATAAACGTTGTCGATCCCGTATCGAACATTCGCTCCCCCTTGATCGCATGAACGTTGTCGGCGCCCATAATGCGGCCGAGGGGCAACTGGTGTAGACCAGATACGGCGTTGTTAAACGCGGCGTTGTCGAATGGAAACGGTGCCGCAATCTTGGAAACGGCGCGGCAACGGACGCGAAACGAAGGGGAAACGCATAAATCAAGAGGCCATCTATGCCCGCATTTCAAATCAGCTATATGCAGAGGCAAGGCAGTCCCAAGGCAGACTCCGCATCAGATTCGACCGTGATTCCCCTAGGGGAAACACGGCTAGGAGCTCTTTAGCGTGTTTTCCCTAAGGGAATCACAGCCGGCGGCGGCAGTGGCGTGTTTTCCCTAGGGGAATCACGATTGGGCAGAGTGATAAGGTGACTTTCCTAGGAAACACGCACTTGCAAGGCGCCTCTACGACTCCAGCTCTTAGCGCCGAAACAGCTCGCGGGCTCGGTCGCGGAGGTCGGTAGCTCGGATGACGCCCTCGTAGCGATTGATGCGCAGACGCGGGAAGGCATTGAAAAAGCGCAGGTCACGACGACTGAGTGACACGCTCGGTACCGGACGGCTCATGCGCTTACCGGCAAGGCGACGGCTGAGCGACGGACGCGGCATGCTCGGCGCGGCATCGGCCACGCGGCGGGCAGCGAGCGCCAGGCCGCGAGCACCATCCGAGATAAACGTCGGCATCGAGGCCTTCTCGCGCAGGGCATCGAGCGCCGCGTCGCCCAGCTCGGCCAGCCACGCGTTAACGGCACGACTGCGGATATGCGTCTGTGCCACCGAGTCAATCGTCGAATCGGGAATACGTTCGAGCATGGAGTCAGACGCATCGGCAAGCGACTCATTGATGCGGTCGGCAAGGTCGGCACGCACACGCTCCAGTTGATCGGACAGGCGGTGCCAACTGGCCAACGAGCACACTGCATCGACCATCATCGCGACCGCGACGATAAAGGCGGACAGCCGCACAATCAGCACCGGCAAATGGCCGAGCAAGCCCAACACCGCCGGTTCCACTACGCGGCAAACGCACAACGCACCCAAGCCAAACGCGCAGGTCCAGTACAGGCAGATACGCCCGTGCAGGTTAAACGGCAGGTGCGAATAGTCCCAAAAGCGAGCGCCTGTTGTCTTTTCCAATAGGAGGCCCACACCGTACTCAATCACGCTGCATACGAGCGCTGCAGCGACAAACTGGCTCGAGGCATCCGGAATCCCGCGCAACAGCAGCCAGCAGGCAATGCCGCCCGCGCCATAGATGGGGCAGCACGGCCCCAGCAAAAATCCGCTGTTGGCGAAGCGTCCTTGGTTGAGCATGGCGCATACTGTCGACTCCCATGCCCAACCGCAAAACCCGTAAAAGGCAAACGAGAGCACCGGTGCCGAGAGCGGGCAGGCGGCAAGCGTCGCGCCGCCAAACGCCATATCGATCGCGGTTTCCACCGTCTACCCTCTCCTCTTTTCGCTCGATTCGCTATTCGCGCCATCGTCAGCCTCGTCCTTGCGCGGCAGACGGCCGGCAACTGTCTCGCGCAGCGCGCACCATTTGTCTGCCAGGCACACAATCCATGCCTCACGACACGTCGGCGGCACCGGCACCAGTGGAAACATATGCCGCACGATAATACTCCGCTCGCGCGGCGTCAGCTCAAAATCTTCCTCGGCACGCGCCAGGGCAAAAAACGGGTGGCGAAAGCCATGCAGCCGATGGCTTGGGTCGGGATCGTGCCAGTCATAGAGAAAGTAGTCGTGCAGCAAGGCTCCGCGCAGCAGCGAGGCACGGTCGACCGAAATGCCAGCACGGCCCAAGCGCTCGGCAAAGGACAGGCTCGCCCGCGCAACCGAAGTTACATGTGCATAGACCGTCACGTCACCATGCTGGATAAACTCGTGCGTCAGGTCCAAGCGGCCTGCCTGGGCCAGCTGGCGGGCGGCATAGTCGACCTCGTGCGCGATTTTCTCGGCACGAACGGCATCGAACATGCTGCCTCCTTCCAGCGGCTCACGGCGGCAAGCCACGGCCCGCACGCATTGAATAAATCATCATCGAATGTATCAGTATGGCATCGGACAAAACGTTTTGCCCCGCCAGTTGGCGAATTACCGCGCCGCCGTCACATATCAAACGCCAAAATGTGCGAGACTGTTTTGTGTAATTGTGCCGGCCGAGGGAGCGCCGGCGCTCGATTCGCATGGAGTAACCCACAACGATGCTGCTTACGCAAACGACAACGCCCGAGGACGTCAAGGCTCTTAATCGCGCTGAGCTCCCGCAGCTCTGCGATGAGATTCGCCACGCCATCCTCGAAAGCTCCGCCGCTGTCGGCGGACACGTTGCACCCAACCTGGGCGTCGTTGAGCTCACGGTCGCGCTCCATCGCGTGTTTAACTCCCCCACCGACAAGATTGTCTTTGACGTGTCGCACCAGACCTACGCCCACAAGGCGCTGACCGGGCGCGCGTACACCTATATCGACCCGGAGCGCTTTGGCGAGGCCTCTGGCTTTGCCAATCCCGACGAGTCCGAGCATGACCTGTTTGCCATGGGCCATACCTCCACGTCGGTGAGCTTGGGCTGCGGCCTTGCCCACGCGCGCGACCTGGCGGGTGACACGTATAACGTCATTACTGTTATTGGCGACGGCTCGCTTTCGGGCGGCCTGGCGTTTGAGGGCTTTAACAATGCCGCCGAGCTCGACAGCAACCTGATCATCATCGTCAACGATAACGACCAGTCCATTGCCGAAAACCACGGTGGCCTCTATCGCAATCTGGCCGAGCTGCGTGCCAGCAACGGCACCTGCGAGCGCAACGTTTTCCGCGCGCTGGGGCTCGACTATCGCTACCTGGCCGCCGGCAACGATGTCCAAGCGCTGGTCGATACGCTGCAGGAGCTGCGCGATATCGATCACCCCATCGTGCTGCACGTCTCGACCGCCAAGGGCAAGGGCTTTGAGCCAGCCCAGAGCGATCCCGAGAACTGGCATCATGTGGGGCCCTTCGATATGGCAACCGGCCGCAAACTTTGCCCGGGCCACCCGAGCGAGCCCGCACCGCGCACCTATGCCGATATTACGGGCGAGGCGCTCAGCGCCGCCATCGAGCGCGATCCGCAGGTCGTGGGCATCACGGCCGCCACGCCCTACATCATGGGCTTTACACCCGAGCTTCGCGCCGCGGCAGGCAAGCAGTTTGTCGACGTGGGCATTGCCGAGGAGCACGCCGTGACCTCTGCCACCGCGCTTGCACGCTCGGGCGCCAAGCCAGTCTTTGGTGTGTACGGCACGTTTTTGCAGCGCGCCTACGACGAGCTGTGGCACGACCTGTGCCTCAACGACGCCTCTGCAACCATCCTGGTGTTTGGCGCGTCGATCTTTGGCACCACGTCCGAGACGCACCTCTCGTTCTTTGATATTTCCATGCTGGGCGGACTTCCCAACATGCGCTACCTAGCGCCGGCCTGCATGGAGGAATACCTGTCCATGCTGAGCTGGTCGCTCAACCACCGCGAGCATCCCGTGGCAATCCGCGTACCGGGCATCGGCTTGGTAAGCCGCCCCGATCTGGCGCCCGCCGAGGGCACCGGCTACAGCGTCGTTCGCTACAACGTGGTGCGCCAGGGTCGCGACGTTGCCGTGCTCGCGCTCGGCGATTTCTTTGAGCTGGGCGAGCGCGTGGCAAACCGTCTGACTGCCGAGTACGGTATCGAGGCCACACTCGTCAACCCGCGCTTTACAACCGAGCTCGACCGCGAGTTCCTCGACAGTCTTGCCGCCGAGCATCGCGTTGTTGTCACCCTCGAGGACGGCATCTTGGACGGCGGCTGGGGCGAGCGCGTGGCATGTTATCTAGCATGCACGCCGTTGCGCACGCGCACCTTCGGCATCGCCAAGGGCTTCCCCGACCGCTACGACCCCAACGAACTGCTCGCGCAGAACGGCATGACGGTCGAGAACATGGCCGCCGAAGCCGCAAGGCTTCTCAACGAGTAAAAAACCTCCGCAAGGGAAGCACCCCTGCGGAGGTTTTTATTTGGCTCTGTTAGACCAGGATTGACATACATGTGTCCCCACGGTGCCATATCTTTGA
>USOF01000042.1 GCA_900556285.1 uncultured Collinsella sp.
ATGGACGGACAGATCGCCCGCATGACCAAGACGGTTTCGTGGCTCGGCAAAGTCATGGACCCCATCTGCGACCGCGCGCTCTTGTTTACGGGCGTTCTGGGTCTGGTGGTACGCGGCGAGTTGCCCATCTGGGTCTGCGTACTCATCATCGGTCGCGATATCTATCTGGGTATCGGCTCGCTCATCGTGCGCCATTACCACCCTCGTCCCATCGACGTCGTCTTTCCCGGCAAAATCGCTACAGCGTTGCTCATGACCGGCTTTTCATTCATGTTGTTGGGCATCCCCGTCGTCGATGGCTGGAACCTGCTGCCCTCCACGTTTACGGCGTTTCCGGGTCTTAACGGGAGTTCGGTGCCGCTCGGCATCTTCTTTGTCTACGGAGGCGTGATCTTCTCCATGCTCACCGCCGTCATTTATTCTGTTAAGGGCGGAATGGCCATTAAACAGGCCATCACGCATCCAGAGGACGAGGACGTCGACTTTCTCAACCCCGAAATCGAAGACTGATTCATTGGGGTATGATTACGTACGGTTCATTCTTTGCGGCATGTCCGCGTTAAGTTAGGGGTTGTCATGGACAACATGGTTAACAATATGCCTCAGAACGATAAGACCGCGGACGCTACCTGCGTTTTCCGCGTTCCTTCGAGCGATGTCACCGTTCCCGATCTTATGGCCAACGTGCGCATCACCGCCCCCGTTCTATCCATCGTCAAGGGCCCGCAGACCGGTGCCGCCTTTGAGCTTGAGGATGACTGCACCACGATCGGCCGCGATCCGGCAAATGGAGTCTTCCTCAACGATATGACGGTATCGCGCAGCCATGCACGCATTATTCGCGAGGGACTGGGCGCTCGTATCGAGGATCTCGGCTCGCTCAACGGCACCTGGGTCGACGGCGCCATCGTCAATGCCGCCCCGCTGCACGACGGTTCTTCCGTTCAGATCGGTACGTTTACGCTCATCTACCACGAGAGCACGCCGGAGCGCATCGAAACCGGTGAGTAGGTAATGGCCGAACGCAACTATCTGAGTATCGGCCAAGTCGTCAACCTACTTCGAGGCGCATACCCCGATCTTTCGAACTCAAAAATTAGATTTTTAGAAGATGAGGGGCTCATTACCCCTCATCGTACGCCCAAGGGTTACCGTCAGTATTCTAAGGAGGACGTTGATCGTCTGGAGGTCATTCTGCATCTGCAGAAGACCCGCTACATGCCGCTCAACGTCATCAAACAGCGTCTGGAAAATGCCACCGACTTGTCCACGCTCGCCTACGAGGTTGGCTTGCTGTCCGATGTTCCACTCAAGACGGAACCCAAAGAGACCAAGCAAAAGCTGCACCCCATCGAGACGATTCCCGACATGCTGGGCGTCGATATCTCGTTTATCCGCTCCCTGGCCGAAAACGACCTCATTCGCATCATCAAGAGCCCGCAGAATCGTGAGCTCGTCGATGGTCGCGATTTTCCGATCATCCGCTACTGCTCGGAGCTGTCGCGTTTCCACATCGAGCCGCGCAACCTGCGTCAGTATGTGTCGTCGGCCAACCGTGAGTCCTCGATGTTTGAGCAGGTGCTCGTGAGCATGCTCGGCATGGATACCTCCGATGACGAGCGCGACGCCAAGCTCGAGCGTGCGTTTAAGAAGCTGCATGACCTCACGGAGGGCGTCCACACCGCACTGCTCAAGAACCGTGTCTTCGAGTCGCTCAACGCCGTGGTCGAGGATGCCGATATTGATGCGCTCGACGAGGAGATAGCACGCTCCGAGTCAACGAAGGCCAAAAGCGGAGAAGCCGGCAGCTCTACGGTCGCTGTACGCGAGGAATCGATCGTGCAGCCGCTTAAGGTCGTTATGCCTTCGCATTCTGGAACCACCACCGCGGGTAAATAACTGCCGTCACCAACCCGGCAATCCATGAAAGGTCACACAATGTACGACTTCGAACCTCATATCGTCGACATCCCCGACTATCCCGAACCCGGAGTCGTATTTAAGGACATCACGCCGCTCTTTGGCAATCCCAAGGCGTTGAAGGCCATGGTCGATGCGCTCGCCGAGCATTTTGCCGGCATGGGAATCACCAAGGTCGTCGGCCCCGAGGCTCGTGGCTTTATGGTGGGCGTGCCCGTTGCCGTCGCCCTGGGCGCCGGCTTTGTTCCCGCACGTAAGCCGGGCAAACTCCCGCGTAAAACGGTGAGCGAAAGCTACGAACTCGAGTATGGAACGGATTCCATCGAGATCCACGCCGACGCTATCAGCTCTAAAGATACCGTGTTGATTCTGGACGACTTGGTCGCGACGGGCGGAACCGTCGAGGCAACAGGTAAACTGGTGCGAGGTATGGGCGCAAAGCTCGTGGGCTACGGTTGTATCCTTGAGCTTGCGTTTCTCAACCCGCGCGATAGGCTCACGTCGTTTGACGACGATATTGAGCTCTTTAGCCTGGTGACGGTAGACTAGCCGTTACCCCTAGTATTGGAAAGGAAGCTTCATGCGCACAGCAAACACGCACAGAAACATGGCACGCTGCGCTGCTACGGCAACCCTCGCTTGTGTTTTGGGCTTGGGCCTCACGGCTCCGGCCTACGCCGATACCGCATCCGACCTTGCCGCTGCCCGTACCAAGCTCGAGCAGATTGGTACCCAAACCCAGCAAATTCATGAAGAACTCTCCGCACAGACGCAGGAGCTTGATCAGACTGCAGGCGAGATCACGCAAAAGCAGCAAGAGATTGCCGATGGTCAGGCCAAGCTCTCAACCTATGTCGCCGGCGAGTACAAAACCGGCGGTCTGAGTCTGCTTCAGGTTCTGACGGGTGTCGATGACCTGAGCGATATGCTCAACCGTCTGTTCTACTACGGCAAAGTTTCCGATAAGCAGGCTCAGACCATTCAAGAGGTCAAGGAGCTTAAGCAGCAGCTCACCGATAAGCAGGCCGAGCAGGAAAAGAACGTCGCCACCACGCAAAAGAAGGTCGACGAGCTTAACGCCCAGCAGGCTGAAGCCCAGAACGTCGTAAACTCTCTGGATTCACAGCTGCAGGCCGAGCTTGCCGCTGAGGCCGAGGCCAACGCCGCGCTGCAGGCCGGCATCAACGCCAGTACCGCCGAGAAGGCCACTGTGAGCAACGAGACTGCAGGTACGACCGAGAACACCAACAACGGTGGCCAGACCAGCAATAATAACAACCAGGGCGGCAACACTCCGGCTCCTACGCCGGCACCTGCTCCGACGCCGCAGCCCTCTACGCCTGCTCCGGCTCCGACGCCTTCTGCTCCGAGCCAGTCCGTCGATGGCGGTTCTGTTGTCTCACGTGCATACAGCAAGCTTGGTTGCGCTTATTCCTGGGGCGGAATTGGCCCGAACAGCTTCGACTGCTCTGGTTTTGTTAGCTATTGCCTCACTGGTCGCTATTGCCGCCTGGGCACCACGGGTACCTTTATGGGCTGGACGCGTGTGTCCGATCCGCAGCCCGGTGACGTTGTGGTCAACTCGTACCACACCGGCATTTACATCGGTGGTGGTCAGATGATTCATGCTTCCGACTACAACACGGGTGTTATCATCAGCTCCGTTGCCGCCGGCATGAACAATAACTATATTTTCGTTCGCTACTAAGTATTCAGATAAAGCAAACGGATAGGGACCTCGTGGCTTTAAGTCGCGAGGTCCATTCTTTTGCCTTTAGTGCAGGCCGCTATCTAGTTTTGAATACTAGATAGCGGCCCAATCGGTCTGTAAGATGGCTATAATTGTATGGGAACAATTAGAAAGGACCCTCTATGAGCTGGGCACTTATCTCCGATTCAAGCTGCAACCTCCGTGATTGGCAACCGACCGCGCCCCATACCACCTTTGCATTTGCGCCCCTCAAAATTCGAGTGGGGGAGCGTGAATTCGTCGATGACCTTTCGCTCGATGTACATGAGCTCAATTGCGCTGTTCAGGCGGAGACGAACGCTTCTTCGAGCGCTTGTCCCAGCGTAGGGGAGTGGGCCGAGCTCTTCAAATTGGCAGACAAGACCATCTGCATGCCGATCTCTGAGGGCGTGTCGGGCAGCTACAACGCGGCAGCCACGGCTCGCGATATGGTTCTTGCCGAGGAGCCCGACCGGCAGATTCATCTAGTCAATTCGCGCGCAGCTGGCGGCAAAATGGACCTCGTTTTCTTGTTGTTCGACCGCTATCTTGCAAGCAATCCGGATGTCTCATTCGAGGACGCTTGCGCATACTTCGATAGCCTTGAGCAGAACAGCAAAATCCTCTTCAGCTTGTGCAATTACGAAAACCTGGCCAAAGCCGGACGCATCCCTAAGGCAGCCGGCGTCATTGCCAACAAGCTCAATATCCGCATTTTGGGCACGGCGAGCGAGGCCGGTAAAATCGAACTCGTCGGGCACACGCGTGGCGAAAAGAAGATGCTCAACAAGATCATCGATACCATGGAAGCCGAGGGTTTTACGGGCGGCGAGGTCGTCATCGACCATGTGGAAAATGAGGCAGGCGCCCAGGCACTTGCCAGCCGCATTGTGGAGCGGTGGCCAGGCTCCAAGACTATCATCATGCCCTGTAACGGGCTAGATTCATACTATGCCGAAATGCATGGGCTCATTATCGGCTACGGCATGGGCGTGGCTTCGGGCCAATAAAGTCCAACCAAGCAAAATTACGGGCGGGACAAAGTGACAGCTGGCTCTTTGTCCCGCCCGTTTTATACGTCGGCTAGCTATTAAATCCGTTGAACTTGAGATAGCTCATCAAGTAAGCCTTCGATACGAAGGATGAAACCGCACTGCGCACAAGCAGCGACTCGCGTGTGACCTGATGCGCCGTATCGGGTACAGGCGTCTGCTCGACGGAAAACGCCGCACGAATCGATGCCTCGAGCTGATCGACCACATAATCGAAGGCCGTCGGAGCATCGTAGCTCAAACGCTGAATATTAAAGAGCGCCTGCACCGCAGCAATAGGTAGCACCTGCTTAAAGATGCAGATAGCGATCAGACGGGCAATCTGCTCGCGGCCATATTGCTTTTTGACCGGAGCAGGCACCAGGCCGACCTTCACGTAGTTATTGATCATCGATGGCGTAATGACAGGTTGCTCAACGCAAATGGACAGCGGCTCCATCCACAGCGCAACATACTCAATGACCTGGTCGCGGTAGAGCGTCACATTGGGCAACTGGTTATAGCACGGCAGACTCAACGTGTTGAGTTTTCGCACGATATCGGACTGAATGAATGCATCGGGTAGCACCGTCGGCTGAATATCCTCAGGCTTAATGCTGACCGACGAATCGGACATCGGAATAACGTATTTAGCGTGGTTCATAAAGGTCCTCCGTTCATTTTCTATATTGTATTCTAGGTTATCTAGTTTTGCATACCACATAGCCGACAAGTAAAAGTGGTTGGACAACACATTGATGCATCGTCCAACCACTTTGTTTAAAGATAGCAACCTTACATAAGATATATTATCGTACTTATCCGCGGAGAAATGCATATGCACTGGTTGCCGCTATGGCTCCGTCCGAAACGGCGGTCACAACTTGGCGTAAACGCTTGGAACGGATATCGCCAGCGGCAAATAAGCCAGGCGTGCGGGTGGCCATGGATTCATCAGTCAGAATGCCGCCATCAGGCGCCAGATCGACTAGATGCTCAACAAGCTCGGTATGGGGTTGCGTGCCGGTAAAGACAAAAATGCCAAACGAGCCAGGCTCAAATGACTCGGTATGAGTCTCGCCGGATGCATTGTCCTTAAAGGTAATCGTCGTTGGCATGGCTTCGCCCGATAGCTCCACAATACTAGTTTGGTACCTAACTGTAATATTGTCTTTTGCGAGTACTTTCTGGACAACACCATCAGGCGCACGAAACTGGTCGCGGCGCAGCACGATGGTCACACTGCTGGCGATTTCTGACAAGAACAGGGCTTCCTCGCAGGCGGCATTGCCGCCACCGATGACAAAGACCTGTTTACCGCGAAAGAACATGCCATCGCACGTCGCGCAATACGAAACACCGCGACCGCGATACGTATCCTCGCCAACAAAACCAGCAGATCGCGGCGTAGCACCCATGCAAGCGATAACACTCGAGGCCAGCGTATCGCCCATATCATGATGCACCGTAAACAGCGCTGTATCGGCATCGTAATCGATACCCGTAACCATGCTCCATGTAACCTGTGCTCCCAGGCCCTCTGCATGCTGCTGAAAACGCTCGCCGAGTTCGGCGCCACTCAAGAGCGGAATACCCGGATAGTTCTCGACCTCATTGGTTGTGGCAATCTGCCCTCCCGACATGCCCTGCTCAATCACAGTCGTCGTTAGGTTGGCACGCGCAGCGTAAATGGCGGCAGCATAGCCCGCGGGGCCGCCACCGATAATCGCAACATCGATCGGCTGATCGGTAGTCATGAAGAGACCTCCTGTCGAAAGATTGGCGTTCTTTGCGCTCATACCCAAATTTACGTGAACATGACACTCATGCACTACAATGATAAATCGCGTATCAAAGCTGAAGGGGAGTTATCGATGGATCAAACGCAGACGAGCAACGACGCTCCCCTGCCCACGCAAAGCACTCCCCAACCGGAGCAAATGACCGTTTCACCTGCACAAAAACCCCTAGTAACCATTGTGCACGCATCGGTTGGATCGGGCCACAAAGCCGCCGCCAACGCGATTGCACAAGCATTTGATCTTATCCGCGGCACCAAGGGAATCCCTGAGGATGTTGAGATCGAAGTCCTGGATATCCTCGATTTTGGACGCATTAGGTTCGATGGTAATAAAACAGCAGCTTCGTTTACCGGCGCCACGCGCCCCATATATGACCTAACCTGGCGATATACGTTTACGGGACATCTGCTCTGGGGTGGCGGCACGGCATGGTCGCGAATTATGTTCCCCGCCTTCAACGATTATGTCCGCACCCGCAGGCCCATGGCCGTGGTTGCAACACACATTACGGCAGCCAATGTTGCTGTGGGCGCCCGCGTCATCACGGGTATCGATTACCCGGTCATCTGCGTACCAACAGACTATGAAGTCGAAGGCTTTTGGCCCCACAAGGACACCGACCTGTTCTGCGTAGCCAACGAATTTATGGCCGAGACACTTCGCCCCCGTAAGGTTCCCGAGACCAAAATCCGCATTACAGGCATCCCCATTCGCGCCGGGTTTGATACGGACTACAATCGCGAGGAAGAACTCGAGAAGTTCAATCTCCCCGTTGACAAGACCGTTGTGTTGGTGATGGCCGGCGCCAGTTTGCCTCAACCGTACGTTCGCTTTCGCGCGGAGATGGACCGCACACTCCCCTTCCTGCGCAGCTTCGAGGACATGCACTTTGTCTTTTTGCCGGGCAAGGATAAGGAATACGCCACCCGCCTCAAGACGCTCTTCGACGCCATGAAGCTCGACAACGTCACGGTTCTGGACTACGTGGACGACATGGCGGCCCTCATGCACGGCTGCGACCTGGCAATCCTCAAATCGGGCGGACTCACCGTCACTGAGTGCCTGTGCGCGCATCTGCCGATGATTCTGCTGGGCAAATCATACGGTCAGGAAAAGGCCAACACCACGATGCTCACCGGCATGGGCGCCAGCATGCATGTCACCACCGCACGAGAACTCATCGTGACGTTGCGCCATCTCCACGATCATCCCGAATCACTCAAAGCCCTACTCATCAACGGCGAAGTACTACGCCGCCCCCGCGCAGCCGAAGACATAGCCATCGCCACCATGGAGCTCGTAGGCAAACCCCAAAAGCGCAAACGAGCCTTCTGCCGCTTCTACTGGGGCGGAAAACCCGCGCATATCCGCTAGCATTGGATTGCCCGCTTACCTGCGGGAGGCCCCTATATATCATCCCATGCTCAAACATTCTCGCTTCGCTGCGAAACTGCGCGTGGGACGATATATAGGGGCCTCCCGCAGGTAAGCTGCGTTTACGTACTAGCAGCTACACTAGATTCTGTCTCTTATACACATCTCCGAGCCCACGAGACTCCTGAGCA
>USOF01000043.1 GCA_900556285.1 uncultured Collinsella sp.
TACGAGATGCTCAGGAGTCTCGTGGGCTCGGAGATGTGTATAAGAGACAGGCGGGCACGATGTCAACCGAGAGCGCGGCAAATGAGATGCCCACGGCTAGGGCGTCGATTGAGGTGGCAATGGCGAGGATCAGGTACTCGCCCAGGTCAATCTTTTCGGCATCCTTGCCGTCGCCTTCATCCTCGTCCTCGGTAAAGGCCTCCCACAGCATTTTGCCGCCGATAAAGGCCAAAAGGATAAAGGCGATCCAGTGGTCGATGGGGCCGATGATGCCCATAAACTGGCTGCCAAGCGCCCATCCGATTACGGGCATGCCGGCCTGAAAGCCGCCAAAGAACAGGCCGAGCACTACGGCGACCTTAAGGTTGATCTTTTTCATGCCGAGACCCTTGCAGATGGAAACGGCAAAGGCGTCCATCGAAAGGCCAACGGCGAGCAGCACGAGCTCGGCGAGTCCCATAGTCTGGCTCCCTCTCTGCGGGCGAACCCGCGTGTACTTCTGGCGGGGGAGCAACAAAAAAGACCCGTGGCGTACGCGTTGCGCGCACAGCCACGAGTCTCGTTCATTAAGGCAAGCCAGGCCGCATCGGCCAGTGTGTTGACTTACCGCGCCGCCGGAGGCGAATCCGGTCACGCGACTACTCCCTCATTTATGCGAATCCCGATGCTACCACATAAGCAGCCCATTTGGGTTGGGCTCTAAGCTGTGTTCGCTCATTCTGTAAGCATCGGATTTCGCAAGCGCCGCAGGGACAAACCGTGAGAAACTATTTAGCGTTTATGGAGCGTATACGATGGGAGCGATGCCTTGGATAAGAACGAGCTGCAAAAGCGTATGGAACAGGCCATTCGCCTGACTGCCCCCGGCCAGCCGATCCGCACCGCCCTCGACATGATCATCGCCGGTCACCTGGGCGCCCTTATCTGCGTCGGCGACACCGAAAACGTGCTCGCTGCCGGTAACGACGGCTTCCCGCTCAACATTTCGTTCACCTCGAACCGTCTGTTCGAGCTCTCCAAGATGGACGGTGCCATCGTCATCGACGGCGACCTCACCCAGATCCTGCGCGCCAACTTCCACCTCAATCCCGATCCCTCGCTTGCCACGAGCGAGACGGGCATGCGTCACCGCACCGCCGCTCGCATGTCGGTGCTCACCGATGCCATCGTGATCTCGGTTTCGGCCCGTCGTGCCGTCGTCAACGTGTACGTTCACGGCAAGAGCTACGAGATCCAGCCCGTCACCACCATCATGAGCTCGGTCAACCAGCTCGTCGCCACGCTCCAGACTACCCGTCAGTCGCTCGATCGCTCCCTGCTGCGCCTGACGGCACTCGAGCTGGACGACTACGTCACGCTCGCCGACATCACTGGCATCTTCTCGAGCTTCGAGATCATGCAGCAGGCAAAGACCGAGCTTAAGGATTGCATCGTCAAGCTGGGCAACCAGGGCAAGCTCGTGCAGATGCAGCTCGAGCAGCTCGCCGGCTCCAGCATGGATACCGAGTACGACCTGATGATTCGCGACTATGCAAGTGATTCTTCCGAGGCTAATGCCGAGAAGATTCGTGCAGAGCTCGCTCGCATGACGCCTAAGGACCTGTCCGACCCGCAGCACGTGGCGGCAGTTCTGGGTTACGACGATCTGGACGAGGACTCCGTCATGACGCCGCTGGGCCTGCGCACGCTTTCGCGTGTGTCCGTCGTGCGCGACGGCGTGGCCGAGAAGATCGTCGACGAGTACGGCTCGCTGCAGGAGCTCATGGACGACATCAGCGAGGATCCGGAGCGCCTAGGCGACTTTGGCGTCAACAACCCTGCCATTCTTGCGGACTCGCTGTACCGCATGAAGGGTACCAAACAGGGGAACGCATAATGGCGCCCGTATGCGCCGTGGTCGTTGCCGGTGGCAGCGGCCAGCGCTTTGGAAATCCCGGCGGCAAGCAGCTCGTTAACGTGGCGGGCCGTCCGCTCATGAGCTGGTCCATCCGCGCGTTCGACCGGAGCGACAAGGTCGGCCACATCGTGGTGGTGTGTCCTGCCGAGCGCCGTGCCGAGATGCGCCGCCTGGCCATCGACCCGTTTGACTATGACACGCCCATCAGCTTTGCCGATGCCGGCGCGACCCGTCAGGATTCCACCCGTGCCGGCGTGCATGCGGTTCCGGCGGGTTTCGAATATGTCGCCATCCACGATGGTGCTCGTCCGCTCATTACGACCGAGGCCATCGACCACGCTATCGACGTGCTCATGGGCGACCGCTCGCTCGACGGTGTCGTGTGCGGTCAGCCCGCGATCGACACACTCAAGATCGTCGACGGCGATAACATCGTCGAGACGCCGCCGCGTGAGCTTTATTGGGCTGCGCAGACGCCGCAGATCTTTAGCGTCGATGCTATGAAGCGCGCCCACGCTGCAGCCATTGCCGAGGGCTTTATCGGCACCGATGATTCGTCGCTGGTCGAGCGCATGGGTGGGCGCGTCCGCTGCGTCCAGAGCCCGCGCGATAACCTTAAGGTGACGGTGCCCGAGGACTTGCGTCCCGTAACCGCGATTCTGCTTGGCCGTATGGCCGAGGGAGAGGACCTTCCCCATGTTCAGTAACCTGCGCATTGGCCATGGCTACGACGTTCACCGTCTGGTGGAGGGGCGTCGATGTATCATCGGCGGTGTCGACATTCCCTACGAGCGCGGCCTGCTGGGCCACTCGGATGCCGATGTGCTCGCGCACGCCTTGGCCGACGCCATTCTGGGCGCCTGCCGCGGGGGAGACATCGGCAAGCTATTCCCCGACACCGATCCCGCCTACGAGGGTGCCGATTCGATGGTGCTGCTCGCTCGCGTGATGGACTATGCGCGCGAGCTGGGCTTTGAGTTTGTCGATGCCGATTGCACCATTGCCTGTCAGCAACCCAAGATCACCCCGCACCGCGATGCCATGCGCGCCAACCTTGCCCATGCCCTGGGCGTTGACGTCGAAAACGTGGGTGTCGCCGCCACTACGACCGAAAAGCTCGGTTGGGAAGGCCAGGGCGAGGGGATCGGCGCCTGGGCCGTCTGCCTGCTACAGAAAACCGTTAAGGAGTAACGAATGCGTATCTACAACAGCGCTACCCATAAAAAGGAAGAGTTCCAGCCCATCGAGTCCGGCAAGGTCCGCATGTACGTGTGCGGCCCCACGGTCTACGACAACATCCACATCGGCAACGCCCGCACGTTCATCAGCTTTGACGTGATTCGCCGCTGGCTCATCGCGAGCGGCTACGAGGTCACGTTCGCCCAGAACCTCACCGATGTCGATGACAAGATCATCAAGCGCGCCAACGAGCAGGGCCGCACTGCCGCCGAGGTCGCGACGGAGTTCTCCGACAAGTTCATCGGCGTCATGCGCGCCGCCAACGTGCTCGATCCCGATGTGCGCCCCCGCGCCACCAAAGAGATCGGCCCCATGATCGCCATGATCAAGACGCTTATCGAGCAGGGCCACGCTTACGCCGCCGATAACGGCGACGTGTACTTTGCCGTGCGCAGCGATCCTAACTACGGTCAGGTCTCGGGCCGCAATATCGACGACCTTATGGTTGGCGCGCGCATCGAGGAGAACGAGGACAAGCGAGACCCTTTGGATTTCGCCCTGTGGAAGGCCGCCAAGCCCGGCGAGCCCAGCTGGCCGAGCCCCTGGGGCGAGGGCCGTCCCGGTTGGCACACCGAGTGCGCCGCCATGGTGCATCGCTACCTGGGCACTCCGATCGACATCCACGGCGGCGGCTCCGACCTTGCCTTCCCGCATCACGAGAACGAGTGCGCCCAGGCCACCTGCGCCTGGCACCAGGGCTTCTCCAACACCTGGATGCACACGGGCATGCTGCTGGTAGACGGCGAGAAGATGTCCAAGTCGCTCGGCAACTTCTTTACGCTGGCCGAGGTCCTCGAGCAGCACTCCGCTGCCGCCCTGCGCCTGCTGATGCTGCAGACGAGCTATCGCTCGCCGCTCGACTTTTCTTGGGAGCGCCTGGAGGGTGCCGAGAACTCACTCACGCGTATCGCCGGTACGGTCGAGAACCTGCGCTGGGCCGCGAACCATGCGACGGCCGATGCCGATGCGGCTGCCGCCGAGGCATTTGCCGCCAAGGCCGCTGAGACTCGTGCTGCCTTTAAGGAGTGCATGGACGACGACTTTAACACCGCTGGTGCCATGGGTGCCGTCTTTGGCTTTGTGACCGAGTGCAACCAGTACTTGGAGCAGGCGGGCGACGCAGCCGACAAGGCCGCCGCGCTTGCCGCCGCCGACACGCTGGCCGAGCTGCTCGATACGCTTGGCGTCGAGCTCCCCGAGCCCAAGGTCGAGCTGCCGCTGGGTCTGCTAGGCGTTGCCGCCGGCCTGGTCGCCTACACGGGCGACGACGTGGACGAGGCTGCTGCCAAGATTCTCGAGGCCCGCGCCGAGGCCCGCGCCGCCAAGAACTGGGATCTGGCCGATGCCATCCGCGACCAGCTCAAGGACCTGGGCCTCACCATTGAGGATACGGCCGCTGGCACCCGCATCAAGACTCTCTAGAGGCAAAGCGCTTGAGTAGGGACGCCTCGGGACTGGCCTGAAAATAATGCCGAAGGCGTGATTTTCGGACCTCTCCTAGGGCGTCTCGTCCATTTCAGTTTCTATATCTCGAGGATTTTCACATGGCTGATAACCGCAAGCGAGGGGGGTCTCGTTCCAATAACCCCGGCAAGGGTGGCAGCCGTCGCGACCAGCGTACCGGCCGTCTGCAGCGTGATGGCCGCGACCAGCAGCACGATCGCTCCCAGGCTCAGTCTGCGCGTCCGCAGCGCAACCGCGACAACGCTCAGGTCCCCAAGGGCGAGTTTATCGAAGGTCGCCGTGCTGCCGCCGAGGCGCTACGCACCGGTTTTCCCATCAAGTGCGCGCTCATTGCCGAGGGCGGGGAGCGCGACGCCGCCTTGTCGCGCCTGGTCGACGACCTCAACGCCGCGGGTGTCCGCATTAAGTATGTGCCGCGCGCGCAGCTCGACGCACTGTCGAGCCATGGCGCTCACCAGGGCATCGCGCTCGAGGTTGGCAACTTCCCCTATGCCGATGTCGTCGATATTCTCGACCGCGCAGGCGAGGGCCCAGCACTTGTCGTGGTGCTCGACCATGTGACTGACGACGGCAACTTTGGTGCCATCGTGCGCTCCGCCGAGGTTGTGGGCGCGGCCGGCGTCATCATCGCCAACAAGCGTGCCGCCGGCGTGACCGTGGGCAGCTACAAGACTTCAGCCGGCGCCGTCATGCATCTGCCTATCGCGCAGGTGCCCAACATCGCCCGTGCACTCGACGATCTTAAGGCCGCTGGCTTTTGGGTGGGCGGTGCCTCCGAGCACGCCGAAGGCAGTTGCTGGGATGCTCCCTTCGAGGGCCGCGTGGCGCTCGTCATGGGGTCCGAGGGCGACGGCATCTCGCGTCTGGTGCTCGAGAAATGCGACTTTTTGACCAAGCTTCCCCAGCGCGGCATGACCGAGAGCCTCAATGTTGCCCAGGCGACCACGGCGCTGTGCTTTGAGTGGCTGCGCCGCAACGCCGGCGAGCTCATGGGGGAGGAGTAGCGCATGTCCAAAAAGAACCGTGCCAAGTCCAAGGCCAAGCGCTTTGGCGAAGGCTCGGCCAAGCCGATTGTTTCGGCCGCGACCTACGGCGTGGGCGGCAATGCGTTTGCGCAGGCCATCGCCGATCCGGTCTCGACGGTGCACTCCAATAAGCCCGAGCTGCTGGTGGTCGACGGCTACAACGTGATCCACTGCACGCCACGCTACGAAAAGCTCGTCTACGACCATTCCGACGATCCGTATTCCAACGACGTTCACGATATGGCGCGCACCGCCCTCATCAACGACGTCGCCGCCTTTGCCCAGGGCCGCTACGAGGCCGTGATCGTGTTCGACGGCGCGGGCAATATCTCCAGCGAGCGCCCCAACCTGCCGGCCCGTGGCGTGCGCATTGAGTTTTCGCCGACGGGCGTCTCTGCCGATACCGTGGTGCAGAAGCTCTGCATCGAGGCACGCGAGGAAGGCCGTGCGTGCTCCGTGGTATCGAGCGACGGCACGATTCAAGCCGTCGTCATGGGCAAGGGTGTCACGCGCATCTCGAGCCGCATGCTGGTGGACGAGATCAAACAGATCGATAGCGACGTTCACGAGGCAGAGGAAGCTCCGCAGATCAAGATGACTCTGGGCAGTCGCCTGAGCCCCGATGCCCTGGCCAAGCTCAAGGCCCTGCGCGGGAGGTAGGGGAGCTGCCGGCGTGGCGCTGTCTCGCTAACTCCATTCAGCGATGTCGATCATTCTACGGAGGCGCCATGTAAGCGCCTCTTTTAGATATGGCAGCCTTGCCGTGAGCGCGTCGTTTCTGGACAGAATCTCGATTGCCTCGTCAACGAAGCCTTCGAGTTTGTCGCCGTCAAACCAGCCCATGTCCTCGACGAGCAACATTTGTTTGGCGGGGCTTGAATGAAATTGTGCGCTGGTAAAACTGTGCTCTCCCGCCCTAAGCTCCTCTAGTGATATGTTGCACCAGAGTGATGAGCCCGAATCGAAGATGGGGGCTGGTCTGCAGGCCAGTGAGTTGACGTTTCGCACGAGGCCGAAGTTGCGCCAATGACGATCGTAGTTGGCAATGATGTCATCGCATACGATCATGCGGTCAAGGGCATCCTTGACGCCTGTCACCCCGAGCTCCTCGCAGTTTGCTACGTATCGCTCGTAGTCGGCTAGTCGTTCACCTGCGTTTGCGTACTGGTTTACATAGAACGCAGGGACATACTCTTCTTCATCAGTTAAGAAGACATCGCATATGCTCAGGGCGGAAGTGCCCGTGCCCTCGAGCGAGTAAGGCACAAAATCGCTGGCATTTAGGATGCGACGATGGAGCGCGGTCGCCACCAGCTCGTTATAAGGTTCCTGGTTCAGGTGCGCTCCTGCCTTATGCAGAATTCGACGCCCGCCCTCGCATGTCCAGTACTTTTGAAGATTGCCGTCCGAGGTGTTGTCGGGCTTTGCGGCAGCTGCCTTGCCCTCTGGGGCGAAGGACGCGATGGACAGAGAGACGTCGTCAAAAGCATTATTGAAGAAGTTAATATCTTCCCACGCGAGACCGGAGCCTTGGGGTCTAATCCAATACTGGTCGGATAAGGAGAGGCCAAGATTTCGCTGTACGAGTTCATCGGGAACATCGACTGCGGCTTCTGCAAGCAGGGAGGCTAGCCCAATGCGTGCGAGCGGGATACCGCGGCCGCGCCACCAGATGCGGAAGGAGTCGAGCGATATGGGACTATTAGGGCCAAATACTCCAATAGGGGCGTGGGCACGATCGACGTCGGCGCCGATGTGGGTAAAGTCTTTTCGCGATGTGCTGTAGACCAGCTGAGCGACTTCGTGTGTGCGATTCATGAGGGTGAATGCGATCTCGCTCTTACCGTGGCCGCGGCGGGGACGTCCCCCCGTTTTGGTCACGGAACGGAGTCGCGTGTCGACGCTGTCTTTGTCGATGAGCCATACACCAGAAGCCTTGCGGGCCTCAAGTGCTCCGTTTTTTATGAGCTCCTGCACCCTGCGCGGGGTGATGTCGAGTAGTTCGGCTGCTTCCTTCGTGGTCAACATCGCGAAACCCTTCGCCAGAACGAATAGTTTTATATATTCC
>USOF01000044.1 GCA_900556285.1 uncultured Collinsella sp.
TCGTCGGCAGCGTCAGATGTGTATAAGAGACAGGTGATGTACAGGTCGAAGATCTGCTTAAAGTTGTCGAGATACTCGCCCTTGATCTCGTCGTCCTCCTGGTTGTGCTCCTTCTCGAACTCGTAGTAGAGCGGGAGGTTGGCGAGGTGGGTGGTGTAGCGCCAGCTGGAGGAGTCATCCATGCCGGCGGAAGTGAAGGCACCGTCAACGCCGAGCTCGTCCTTGCGGGCCTGGATGTCATCGGCGCAAGCCTTCAGCTTGTCGAAGGAGTTGATGTCCTCGGCCTTGTAGCCAGCCTTCTCGAGGAGCTCCTTGTTGTAGATGATGCCGTAGCTCTCCTGAACCCAGTCGATACCCAGATCCTTGCCGTCGGACTGCAGAGCCAGGGAGTCGTCGATGAGCTCGCCGCGGAGCTTGGTGTCGGACAGATCGGCGCAGTAATCCTTCCAGTTCTTAAGACCGGTGGGGCCGTTGACCTGGAACAGCGTCGGAGCGGAGCTCTTGGACATCTCGGACTTGAGCTTCTCCTCGTAGGTGTTGGAGGCGGCGGTCACGATCTTGACCTCGACGCCCTTCTCCTTCTTGTACGCCTTGGCGATCTCCTTCCACTCCTTGTCGACCTCGGGCTTGAACTGGAGGAAGTAGACCTCGGCAGCGTCACCAGAAGCAGAGGAGCCAGAGCCGGCAGAACCACCGCAGCCCACGAGGCCCAGACCAAGAACCGCAGCCGCGGAACCAGCAAAGCCCAGGAACTGCCTTCTGCTCATTTCGTTCTTCATTACAATCCACCCTTTCACACCGTGGCGGCACCCTTTGCCGCCGCCTTCGGAGATTGGCTCGGGGACTTTGCCCCTTTTGCTGATTTGTACAATACGCTATTTGGCTAGTTGTTTGAACAAGTATTACTAGAGCGGTAGAAAAACTTCGGTGAACGGTAATTTCGACTTGATAATTGACAAGTTTTGTATAAACAATTACTTATTATCGAATGCAGAGAAAACGCCCGATCAAGCCGATGCATTGTCGGTTTGACCGGGCGTTTTCGCTTTGAGGGCATGAGTCTCGTCAGGCTGCGAGCTAGCCGGCTATCGCTTGGAGTTGACGCGGTAGTGGAAGATCTCGGGATGCGTGCGGGCATGCGTGACCTCGAACAAGATGCCGTCCGAGGTGTACGACTGGCTCTCCATGACGGCGACACAGTTGTATTTGCCAAGGTCCAAGTAGCTGCAGTCCTCATCGTTGGCGAGCTCGACACTCACCGTACGGCGGCTCGCCATCACTTTGATGCCGCGCTTGTGCTCCAGATAGTCGTAGATAGACTTCTCGGCGACCTCGGGCGTCAGGCCCTTGGCGATCGACTCCAAAAAGTAGCCGTGGTCCACCTGGCGAGCACTGCCGTTGAGGCTTCGGACACGCACTACACGAATCAGCTCCTCGCCCACCTTAAACCCCAGGCGACGAGAAAGTTGCTCAGTGCAAATCAAATGTTCAAAAGACTTGACCTCGGTCGATGCGACGGCATTGTTGCGTTTTGCGAACTCGCCAAACGACTCAACCTCTTCGAGTGCGCCCAGCATGTCGGTTTCGCCCTTAAGCCAAATAACGCGCACGCCCTTACCGTGTATAGGCTGCACAAACATCTGGTCGGCCAGCATGCTCAAGGCGCGTCGAACGGTATTGCGCGTGCAGCCAAACTCCGCGGTCAGCTCGGCTTCGGTTGGCAGCATCTCCTGAAACGCATAGGTCCCGTCGATGATGCGCGAACGGATCTCGCGGTAGATTCCTTCGTAAATCGCTTTTGGCATGATTTCACCTCTAATGAATATGTATGGCTAGGCACGATAGCATTTCTTAAAGTTGTTTAAACCGATTATCGGTAAAGCACGGATTATTTACCGTCGACGGTTCCCCCGAAATCCAAATCGGACCGAATCAAAACCGTCAATGCGGCAAGCAGCCAGTCCTCTACAATGAGTTCATTGTTTAAACGTTCTTGCTCGCACAGCATGTTGCATCCGGAAGGCATATTATGCTGCAGAAAATCCAACGTTTTGGCGGAGCCATGTTCGCGCCCGCCATGCTGTTTTCTATATCAGGCCTCATGGTCGGCATCTCCGCCCTCGCAACGACCGTGGATATCGTCGGCGACCTCGCCGTATACGGAACCCCCTGGTACATTTTCTGGACTATCATTCAGCGCGGCTCGTGGACGGTCTTTAAACGTCTCCCGCTCCTTTTTGCCGTAGCGCTGCCTATCGGTCTTGCCCAAAAGCAACCGGCGCGCTGCTGCCTCGAGGCACTCGTGGCCTATTTTGCCTATTGCTTCTTTTTGAGCGAGATCATTAAGCTGAGCGGCGACAACCTTGGGCTTAAGTACCCATCATCTTTGACCCCCGCCAGCGGTATCACCGTCATCGACGGCATCAAGACGCTCGACACCGGCATTATCGGCCCGCTGGCGGTGTCGGCAACCGTCGTCGCCATCCATGACCGCTTCTACGATGCCAAGGTTCCCGATTGGCTCGGCACCTTCTCGGGTTCCTCGCTGGTCTACCTCATCAGCTTTTTTGCCGTGTTTGCCCTTGCCGCCATCTCGGCCGCCATCGTGCCCTTCGCATACGCTGTGACCGAAACGCTGCGCCACGCACTTGCGGGCGTCGGCCCCTTCGGCGTGGGCATCTTTGTGTTTTTGGAGCGAGCGCTCGAGCCCATGGGGCTGCACCATCTGCTCTATATGCCCATCTATTACGACAATCTGGTCATTCACGACGGTATTTACGCCACGTGGACCAACCTGCTCCCCATTCTCTCCCATAGCACGCGCCCTTTAAATGAACTTGCGCCCTGGGCAGGTTTTACCGCCACCGGCTGGGGCAAGCTCTTTGGCCTTCCCGCCATCGCGGCAGCATTCTATTTCACCGCCAAACCCGAACGCCGCGCCGGCCTTAAGGTCATCCTTTTGCCCGCCATCGTCGCCTCGGTGGTCTGCGGCGTCACCGAGCCGCTCGAGTTTCTCTTTATGTTCACCTATCCCGGACTCTTTTTGCTCTACGCCGTCCTGTCCTCCTGCCTTGCCATGACCATGAACTTCTTTGGCATCGTCGGCATCTTCTCGGGCGGTCTCATGGAAATGACGGCCTTCAACTTCATCCCACTCATGCGAATGCATGCCGGCTCCTACCTTTTGGCGCTCGGTATCGGTCTTGCCTTTAGCCTCATCTTTTTTGTTAGTTTTCGAGCACTCATCTTGGTCTATGACCTTAAGACGCCGGGCCGCGAGAATCATGCCTCCAATCGCGCGGCAATCGATCGTTTAACGGGAAGCGGCTTTGTCAAAGAACAATCTCCCAATGGCGAGGTCAGTATTCAATCCGATCAAGATCACGTCCTCGCTGAGCGGGTAATTCAGCTTTTAGGTGGCGTTGGCAATATCGTGGGCGCAACCAACTGCGCCACGCGCCTGCGCGTCGAGGTCGTAGACCCTTCCATCGTTGCAGATAATGCGTCGTTTGTCGCGGTGGGCGCCAAGGGCCTCATCATTACGGGCAAGACCGCCCAGGTGATTATCGGCATCTCCGTTCCCCGCGTTAAAGAGCATTTTGACCAGATCATGGGCCTCGAGCCGGGATTTGTGCCCACCACCTCGGCCTCCCCTTCCGCCAGCGCAGCCCATAAGCGCGGCGATATCTGCTTCTTCGATATCGACGGAACACTCGCCTGGCAAGACCCTCGAGTGGCACAAGAGCTTCCCGAGAGCGAGCGAGACCTCTCCCCCTATCCCAATGAAGCGGTCTCGCAAGCCATCCGTGATTTTGTCGCCAAGGGCAATATGGCGTTTATCTGCACAGGGCGCACGCTGAGCTGCATCCATCCAAAGCTGCTCGAGCTGCCCTGGACCGGCATCGTCTGCCTCGCGGGTGGCTATGTCGAACTTGAGGGACACGTGATTCGCGATTTGGCGATGACGCCCGGCATGCTGCAGCGCCTTGCTCCCATTCTTGAGCAATCGGACGAAGTGATTCGTTTTGAGGGACTCAATGGCGTCGTTCGCATGAGTGCCGATGCGCCCGACGCCCCCGGATACGCCCGCACCGTGGGCGATGCAATTACGCAGCTGCAACATTACAGCGCCTACAAGATCTTAATGTCCACGTCGCTTGCCAACCGCATCGCTCAGGATCAAGCGTTTGAGCCGCTGCTCTGCTTTAACGAGCTCGAGCTCGAAGTGACCGAGATTTCGCCTCGCGAATGCACCAAGCGCGAGGGTATCCAGTCCGTACTCGACGCCCTCGATCCCCACCACGGAACCGTATACGGCATCGGCGACGCCAGCAATGACGTCTCGCTGATGAACGCCGTCGACGTTGGCATCGCCATGGGCAACGCACCGGACTTCCTCAAGGAAAAGGCCGACTATGTCACCGACAGCATCGACCACGACGGCGTCGTCACCGCGCTCGAACACTTTGGGCTTATCTAGCCAAGCCCCTACCGCACTTGCGGCCGCATGGACCAATCGTCTTCAACCGCCGCGCTCGACGCCCTAATGTGGCAATATGTTGTCTGCATAATGCAACGATGCAACCTATCAAAGAATGCGAGAACCCGTGTCCAGTCCGTTTACCAGCTTTTTAGCCCAGCACTTTGACCAGATTAACGACTATCTGGCCACGTTCTTTGACGGACAGGCGACTTCCGCCGATATCGAGCGCTACCTGTATACCCCGCTCTCGGCATTTACGGCAAACGCTGGCAAGCGCCACCGCCCGCTCATCTGCATGCTCGCCGCCACTGCGGTAGGCGGCAGCTTTGAGAGCGCCCGCAGCGCAGCGGCGGCCATCGAGCACTTTCAGTCGGGCGCACTCATCCACGACGACATCGCCGACAACGGGCAGATTCGTCGCGGCAAGCCCTGCATGCACCTTACCGAGGGCACCGGTCTTGCCATCAACTGCGGTGACCTGGCGCTCACCATGGTCACCAAGACGGTTCTCGACGACCCCACACTCAACGCAGACGTGAAGCTTCGCGTGCTCCACGAGCTTACCGAAATGATCGTCCGTACCATCGAGGGCCAGGCGCTCGACCTGGGCTGGGTCCGCGACGGGCGCTTTGACATTTCGGTCGACGATTATCTGGACATGGCGACGCACAAGACCGCGTACTACAGCGGAGCGACGCCGCTTGCCGCCGGAGCCATTATCGGCGGCGGCAGCGAAGAGCAGATTGAGGCACTGCGCGCCTTTGGGCTGCACACGGGCCTTGCCTTCCAGATTCAAGACGACCTGCTCAACTTGATCGGCACCAAGGAGGCCGCCAACAAGGACTTCCGCACCGATATCACCGAGGGCAAGCGCACCCTCGTTGCCGTGCATGCCCTGTCAGACGAGCGCTATCACGACGAGATCGAGGCAATCCTTTCCTCGGGCACCGAGGACCCTGCGCAGCTCGCACGCGCCGTGGAGATCTTCCAGGAGACCGGCTCCATCGATTACGCCCACACCTATGCGCTCGACCTGACCGCTAAGGCCAAGGCCGCTATCGAAGGCGTCGAGCTCGACCCGCATGCGCGCGAGCTCTTCCTCTCAATGGCAGATTTCTTTGTGGAGCGTCTTAACTAGCGGGGGTCATAAAACCTGTGGGCAGCGAGTTTGGGTACAAGTTGCTACACTATTGAGTGCATGTTTATAAATTGTCTCGCGTTGTCTATCCGACACACGCTCAAAATAGTACGAATGGTACGCCGAAAGGGGTTCGTTCATGGAACCTATTACCACAGGCATGCAGGGAGCAGCCGTCGAGGACGTCCAGTCCCGCCTTCTGCAGCTCGGCTATACAATCGATGACGCCGAGGTTGTCGACAAGCGCTTTGGCACCACCACCGAGCAGGCCGTCAGCACCTTCAGGCTCGACAGCGGCCTTGCTGCCGGTCATGCCGTCGATATCCCCTGTTGGAGCGCCCTGGTCGACGCCTCGTATAAGCTGGGCGACCGCACCCTGTATCTGCGCATGCCCAATTTCCATGGCGCCGATGTGCAGGCCCTGCAGCGCGCTCTCAACGTTTTGGGCTTTGCCTGTGGCGAAGACGACGGCTACTTTGGTCCGCATACCGAGGCCGCCCTGCAGCAGTTCCAGGAAAATGTCGGCCTGTTTGCCGACGGCATGGCCTTCCAGGACACCTACGCCTACATCAACCGCCTGCACCATGTGTGGGAGGGCAAGCCCTCGGTCACCGAAGCCGAGTCCCGCATCGGTTTTGCTCGCGCCGCCAACGTGCTCGAGCGCTTCCAGATCGCCGTTATCGGTGAGGACCCCATCGCACGCAGCGTTGCTTCGCGCATGTGGAACATCGCCACGGCAACGACCGACAACAGCGGCATGATGCTCTGCGACTCCGAGGTCCCAACCGACGTTGACCTGGTGCTCGAGATCGCAAGCGACGAGCTGCCCGCCGACGCCGCGCCACGCGCCACGATTGCCCTCGCCGAGTGCCACAACCTGGCCCAGCGCATCCGCACCGCCAATGTCGCCGCGCAGCAGAAGCCGGCTCGCATTCGCATTGAGCTCACGGGCATGACGCGCTACAACGGCACCTTCACGGCCAGCGACGCGCAGACGCTCGCCGTACGCCTACTCGACGGCGTTTGCGATGCCCTCGCAGATTAGGTAAACTAGACGAGTTGCTTTTGGGCAACACCACACATTGGGACGTAGTTCAACGGTAGAACTCCGGTTTTTGGTGCCGGCTGTTGGGGGTTCGAATCCCTCCGTCCCAGCCATTAAAACTGAGCGCCCTAAGCCCATAACGGCCCAGGGCGCTTTCTTGTGGGCAAGCGGAGGAATTCGAACCCGCAAGGGTGCGGAGCTGAGGAAACGCGAAGCGTTTTCCAGCGCAGCACGCAAGGAGCGAAGCGACGCAGCGGGGCGCGGCCGCCGACCAGGCGGACGCGGAATCCCTCCGTCCCACACCAGCCAAGAGCCCCTCACGTCAAGCAAATCGAGCCAACGCCGCCAAGCGGAGGAATCCGAACCCGCAAGGATGCGGAGCGACGCAGCGGGGCGCGGCCGCCGCAGGCAGACGCGGTGTCGGCACTTGGGGACGCTCCTAAGTGCCGACATTATAGGAACGTCCCCAAGTGCCGGCTCGGGACTATTTTCGAGGACCCTCCGAAGGACTGTGGCCAAAAAACGGCAAATATGAGTACTGTTACCGTTGTAGCTACATTATTTTCGTTAATAAAAGAAGATCTTAATGAGATTTATTCGCATCAAGGTCTTCCTTTAATGAACACTTGAGGAGATACGGCAGCTTATCTGCTCGATCGACACGTCAAATCACCTTAAATGTGGTCAAAATTACTGCTACTAAAAGAGTATCAGTACTCATATTTGCCGTTTTTTGGCCACGGCTCTTTATAGACACCCTGTACAGCGACGGTGGTAGATTTCGGAACGTGTCCGTCAGCCCCGTTCCGAAAAGCGAGCCGCATGCAACGGCCAAGCCACGACAGGCCCCGGGAGAGCGGGGACACCGGCTTAGGTTTATCGCGAGTTCCGCACGAACAGGAGGCCACTTAATG
>USOF01000045.1 GCA_900556285.1 uncultured Collinsella sp.
AGATCAAGTACATGGTCTCGGAGCAGGACGACCTGCTCGACGAGGAAAAGCGCATGATCCACGAGATCTTCGACCTAGGCGATACCGTTGCCCGCGAGGTCATGGTGCCGCGCGTGGACACCACCATGTGCGAGGACGACGAGACGGTCGCCGACGTGCTGTCCACCATGCGCCAGACCGGCTTCAGCCGCATCCCCGTCTATCACGAGGATCCCGACAACGTCGCCGGCATTGCGCACATCAAGGACCTGATCCAACCTGCGCTCGACGGCAAGGGTGACCAGCCCATCGCCGGCTTTTTGCGCGACGCCACCTTTGTGCCCGACACCAAGGACATCCTGCCGCTACTGTCCGAGATGCAGACCTCGCACGACCAGATCGTGGTGGTCGTGGACGAGTACGGCGGCACGGCCGGCATTATCACCATCGAGGATATCGTCGAGGAGATCGTCGGCGAGATCGAGGACGAGTTCGACCCCGACAACAAGTATCTCACGCGCCTTTCGCGCCGCGAGTGGCTCGTTGATGGGCGTTTTTCGTGCGATGACGCGATTGAGCTTGGTTGGCCGCTCGAGGAAAGCGATGATTATGAGACCATCGCCGGCTGGATTTTGGAGCTTTGCGATTCGGTGCCCGACATCGGAGAGGTGTTTGAGGTCGCGGGGTACAAGTTTAAAGTTCAGTCGATGCGTGGCCAGCGCATCTCGCTCATTCGCGTGATCGCTCCGGCCGAAACCGATAAGAAGGATTCCGGGTCTTCGGCAGAGAAGCCGGCGGCGTCGGGTGCGGGCTCTGTGGATCCGCACGATGGCGACGAGTAGGGCAAGGAAGAGTAGGGGAGAGTTATGGCAGGCCTGTTCAACATCCTTAAGGTCACCGTCAGCGAGGACAAGATCTGCGCGCATGTGCTGGTGAACCCCGGCATGCCGCTCATGACCTCGGAGGATATCGAGGCCACGGCGCGCGTGTATTACCTGGTGCCGGCGATTGCCAAGCACCTGTGCCTGGGTGATTCCGGTCGCGAGTTCCAGGACTGCATGGGCCAGACCGAGCTCTGCCACCTGCTGGAGCACGTGACGGTTGAGCTCATGAACGAGACCGGTCTTGCCGGTAGCATCTCGTGCGGCCGCACGCGCGTAAGCGAGCACGACGAGCGCGTCTTTGAGGTTGAGCTTTCGTGCCCCGATGACGCACTGGCCATTGGTGCGCTGTCGTCGGCCACCTTTATGATGGACTGGGCGTACCTGCACGCCGACCAGCCTGCCCCCGACGTGGAAGGCACGGTCGCGGGTCTGCGCAACCTGGTGTTGGGCATGCGCGCCGAGGCCGAGGGCAAGGATCCTCACGAGGCCGTCGCCGCTGCGAACGGCGAAGATGCTGCCGAGGACGAGGGCGCTGACGAGGGCGATGTGCCGGTCGACGCCGAGCCCGTTGCCGATGCGACCGCCGAGCCCGTTCCCGCCGAGCCCCAGGGCGTCCCCAACTTTGACGACGAGCCCCAGGTGGCGATTGATACCGAGGGCGCGGTTGCCGAGAACCACGAGGCCTCCGCTGCCGTCTTTGGCGGTGCTGCGACGGTTCCGGCAGGACCTGCGCATGAGGGCGGCCTGCCGCTCGTGGACGGCGCCGGCGAGGACCCGGGTGCCACGGTGGCCATGCCGGCTATGCCCCAGGAGTAGGCCTACGCGTTTATCACCATCACGTACCTGCGCCTTTGCCGTACGCAGATGAGCGGAGCGGCAAGTGATGCGCTGCGGGTATAATGGACAGCATTCAAACGGTGGGCACCGACGTGCCCGCAGGAGAGGAATGATCATGGGTAAGACTTTCAGCTTTGTCTCCGGCGCACTTTTTGGTGCCGCTGCCGGCGCTATTGTCGGCGTTGCTCTGGCCCCGCGCTCGGGCGCCGAGACCCGCGCCATGGCTGCCGATATCGCCAACGACGCCTGGGACAATATGCGCGACACCTACGAGCACAGCGCCGAGGAGGCCCGTGCTGCGGTGAATGACTTTGGCCCGATGGTCGACGCCAAGACCGACGACCTGCGCGCCAAGGTCGACCTGGCCCGCGAGCGCATGGACCAGCTGCGCGAGCAGCTCAACGACGCCATTTCGGGCGGCAACGTGACGCCTGCCGCCGACGTCGTGGTCGAGAACGCCGTCGAGGCTGATACCGAGGCTGCGGAGCCCTCGACCGAGGCATAATGCGCGCCGGGGATTTTGTCGGCGCCAAGATCTATCGCAAGCCTACTGAGGACAAACGTACCAAAAAGGACGGCACACCGCGCAGCCCTAAAAAGCTCGGAAAGATTCACTTTCCGGTCTTTACCCCGGGCGGTACGCGCGTGGTCGGCTTTATGGTCCGCCAGTCCGATATCGCGGGTATGATCGAGCGTCCCGACCGATTCGTAGCGCTCGACGCCATTGGTGTCTACGAGGGCGCCATCGCGGTTGACGACGTCAAGGGCACCTACGATACCGCTGCGGCCAAGCGCCTCGACATCAACCTGGACGATTGCATCATCTGGGTCGGTATGGACGTGCGCACGGAATCGGGCGACGTCGTGGGCTATTGCTCGGACGTTGAGTTCAAGCCGCGCTCGGGCATCGTGCAGGCATTCTATGTGACCGCCGGTGCTGCTTCGAGTGTTTTGGTTGGTGACACGCAGGTGCCGCCGACGATGCTGCGCGGCTACGAGAACGGCGCGATGGTCGTCTCGGACGAGGTCAAGTCGCTCGGGTATTCGGGCGGTGCGGCTGCCAAGGCCGCCGAGGCCAGCGTCGTGGTGGGCGACAAGGTCAAAAAGGGCGCCAAGGTGCTCGACGACAAGGGATCGGTTGCCGTGGACAAGGGCAGCCGCGCACTGGGCAAGCAGCTCGGCAAGACGCGCGGCATGTTCAAGGCCTTTAAGGACGAATACCAAAAGGCGAGCGGAGGCTCGTCAAAAGCTACAAAATAGCGACGTACCAAATGATGGGAGGCAAGCCGGAGACCTGTTGCTCCGGCTTGCTGTGTTTATGGGGGAGGGCACATGCGCCAAAACGGATCCAACTTAAACGGGCGTTCGGGTGCGCGTCCGACGGCGCGCCGCGACCTGGGGCAGCTGCCCAGCGGTCAGCGCAAGCGTCACCGTAAGCCCGGCGCGATGTATCTCAACCATAGCCGCGGCTTTAGCGACCGCAGTGCGCGCATCGGCAACAGCCGTACGCCCCGTCGTTCGTCTCGCCTGCCCTACGCGCTCATCGCCGTGGGTTGCGCGCTCGTGCTGTTTATCGCTGCCGTCGTGGGCTACGTCAACCGCAGTGTGGACGTGGAGCTCAACGGCCAGAAGACCGCGGTGCGTGTGGGCTCTACGCTGCAGAATCTCATCGACGACCAGGAGTTGACTGACACCTACGACGCAGGCGACCTGCTGGCCGTCGATGACAGCGTGCTCAAGCGCCATGGGGGCGAAAAGCTGTCGGTGAAGGTCGACGGCAAGCGCGTGAAGCAGGGCAAATGGGATAGCCGCGAACTCGAGGGCGGCGAGAAGGTGACGGTCAAGGATGGCCGTAACACTTACGAGAAGCACGAGGTTCAGGCTACGGTTATCGAGCCCAAGCTCAAGGTCGAGGGCACGGGCGCTATCGAGTATGTGCAGACATGGGGTGTCCAGGGCCGATCCGAGGTGTGGGTTGGTGAGCAGTCAGGCAAGACGCAAGACCGCGGCGAGGTTGTGCCCGCCACCGATTGCGTTGTTGCGTGCGCCAGCGTGGCGCCCAAGGGCAACAAAAAGTACGTGGCACTGACGTTTGACGAGGGTCCGAGCGGCGCCACCAAACAGATCTTGCAGGTGCTCAAGGAAAAGGGCGTCACCGCGACGTTCTTCCTTTCGGGCGATGCGGCCGAGGCCTCGCCTGCCACGGCCAAGGCGATTGTCGACGCCGGGTGCGAGATCGGATCCAACAGCTACAGCGACGATTCGCTCAAGGGTCAGGACCGTGAGGCGGTACGCGAACAGATCACGAAAGGCACCGATGCGATTAAGTCGGCGACCGGCGTGAAGACGATGCTGCTGCGTGCTCCCTACGCTGCCTTTGACGAACAAAACTGGATTGATGCGATGGACCTGGTCTCCGCCGTGGTCTCGTGGAATATTGACTCGGGCGACTGGCTGCTCAACGGTGCCGACGAGCAGGTCTCGACGGTGCTCGATTCGGTGACGCCGGGCAATATCGTGCTGCTCACCGATAGAGACGAATGCGCCGAGCAGACGCTCGAGGCGCTGCCGCAGATTATCGACGGCCTCATTGCCGACGGCTACAAGATCGTGACGCTCAGCGACCTGGTCAAGACGGACACGTCGCTGAGCAAAAAGCTCACCTCGCTGACGAAGGCCACCATGCCCAAGGACGCCGTGTTCCCCCAACTTGCCGAGGACGACGACACCACAGAGTAGTCATTGGGTAGTCGTTTAAGAACGTCCCCAACGGCTATGTCACGGATGCGTCAGCGTTTGGTATGCCTGCAATGTGCAGCGCATAAATTCGATGCCGCAGGGCGATGCTGATGCTATAGTTACTGCGGTTAATGAGGGTCAAGAGAAAGGTTACAGGTGAAATCCAAACCTCGACCATACAGTCGATGACCCCGTGCAGGTGCTTTTTGCGCATGCACGGGGTGTAAGCGTCGAGCGGCGTGCCGCCCGCGCATGCGTATACATATCCAGAAGCCCCCGGACGCCGCACGCGCGGCCGCGTCCGGGGGAATAATGATGGGGAGCACCATTGAATTATCTGAGTGAGATGCTCAAATTGCCGGTCTTGGACGTCGACGGCGAAAAGCTCGGCGTGGTCAACGATTTTGGCATTGCTACCGGCGAAGTTTTTCCGCACGTGACGTCGCTCGCGTTCCGCGGCCCCGGCAAGACGCCGTTTATGATCAGCTGGCGCAAATGGGTCGATCGTATCGACGAGACGGGTGTACACCTTAAGACGTCGGCCACCGAAATCCGTTTTTCGTACCTGCAGCCGACCGAACTCTTGCTTGCCCGCGACGTGCTCAACAAGCAGATCGTCGACACGCAGGGCATGAAGGTCGTGCGTGTAAACGACATCAAGTTTTCCATGTCGGGCGAAAATCAGCTGCGTCTGCTGGGCGCCGAGGTCGGTGCCCGCGGTCTGCTACGCGCCATCAGCCCCGCGCTCGAGCATATCGTCGAAGGCTTTATGAAGCACCTGGGCAAGCCGCTCAGTGAGGACATCATCGCTTGGTCCTACATGGACCTGCTCGACCGCTCGACCAAGAACATTCAACTCTCGGTGTCGCACAAGACGCTCGGCGAGCTGCACCCTGCCGACATCGCCGACATTATCGAGCAGCTCGACCCGCGCCTACGTGCGCAGGTGTTTGCGCAGCTCGATACTGCCCAGGCCGCCGAGGCCATCTCGGAGTTCGATGACGATGAGCTTATGACCGAGATGCTCGAGGGTCTGTCCGACACCGACGCATCGTCGATGCTGGCCATGATGGACCCGGACGACGCCGCCGATCTGATCGACGAGCTCGATTACGAGAAGGCCGAGAAGCTCTTGCGCCTGATGGGCGTCAAGGAGGAGAAGGCGATTCGTAATCTGCTGGGCTACGAGGACAACACCGCCGGCCGCATCATGACCTCGGAGTTTGTCTCCCTGCCTGCTACGGCAACGGTCGGTGACGCCATCGAGGCGATTCGCGAGCTCGACGAGGACTTCGAGAGCGTCTACTACGTCTATACCGAGGATCCGAGCGGCATGCTGACCGGCGTGCTTTCGCTGCGCACGCTGATCGTAGCCGACCGCGACGCCACGCTGGGTCAGCTGGCCTATCGCGACCTGGTCTATGTGTCGCCCGACGAGGACCAGGAAGACGTGACGGACGAGATGACCAAGTACGACCTGGTTGCCATCCCTGTCTGCGACGAGAACCGTCATATCCTGGGTATCGTGACCTTTGATGACGCCATGGACGTTATCGCCGAGGAGCACCAGGAGGACCTGCAGATCGCCGGCCTCAGCTCGGGCGAGAGCGGATCGGGCGAGTCGGTGCACACCTTCACCTGGTTCGCCCAGCGCCAGTACTGGATCGTGGTGTGGGCCATCGCCGCGTGCACCATCGGCGCCATCGCGGTCGAGCCGCAGGGCACCGCGCAGGCCATCACCGCCCAGGGTCTGTCGACTCTCATGCCCATCGCCATCATGCCGGTGGTGCTGCTCGCGGCCATGCGCATGACCGCTTTTGTGAAGAACAGCTTCCTTGAGTACGATGAGCGCGAGGACGAGGCCAAGCCGTATCTGGGCTTCTTCATCAAGTCCACCTTCATCGGCGTTGTGCTGGCAGCCGTGGTCTACCTGTGCGGCGAGCTCATGGCCACCACCATCTTCGCCGCGGCCCAGCCCTGGGTGGTGCCCACCTTCTTGGCGTGCTTCCAAGGTGCGGCGGCCGTCATCGCGGCAACCTACGCGTCCGCGGTGATCTACTTCGCCGTGCTGGTGCGGGGCGAGGAGCGCGACAACGTCGCCTCGGGTACCTCGCTCACCTTCGCCGCCGTGCTGCTGGCGGCGTTGGCCTACACGGTGGTTGGCTCCATTCCGCTGCTGTAACGCCTTGTCGGTAACTTATAAGCAACGTATACCAAGCTGTAGTACCTAAGTGTAGTACCTAAGGGTTGTAAGGCATGCAACAAGAAACCAAGCAAAAACTCACTGTCGCCGCGGTGCTGGGAGCCATGGGCCCCGGTCTTCTGGCGGCGCTTTCCGGCAACGACGCCGGCGGCATCGCCACCTACTCCAGCGCCGGCGCCAGCTACGGATACGGCACCCTGTGGATGCTGCCCGTCATGGCGCTGCTGCTCATCGTGGTGCAGGAGACCGCCGCACGCTGCGGCTGCGTTACGGGCAAGGGCTTCGCGTCGCTTATCCGCGAAAAGTACGGCGTTCGCAAGAGCGCCTTCGCCATGATGGCGCTGCTTATCGCCAACACCGCCGTCACCATCTCCGAGTTCGCGGGCATCGCGTCCGGCCTTGCGCTCTTTGGCGTGCCCAAGACCGTCTCCGTGCCGCTGGTGGCGCTGCTGGTGTGGATGCTTACCATGTCGGGTAGCTTCCGCCGTATCGAGAAGATCTTGCTGTTGGTCAGCTGCGTCTTTGTTACCTACATCGTCGCGGCGTTCTTGGCGGGCCCCAACTGGGGCGAGGTGGCCGTCGCCACGGTGACCCCGCATATCGCCAGCGACCCGCGCTACGTGTCGCTGCTGGTGGCGACCATTGGTACCACCATCGCTCCGTGGATGATCTTCTTGGCGCAAAACAACGTGGTCGATAAGAACATCAGGGAAGACGGCATTGTCCTGCAGCGCATCGACACCTGTCTCTTATACACATCTGACGCTGCCGACGATCTTAC
>USOF01000046.1 GCA_900556285.1 uncultured Collinsella sp.
GTCGGCAGCGTCAGATGTGTATAAGAGACAGGTGCTGCCCGTCAAGGGCGAGGTGGCGTTTCAGCTGTTGGCGCGCGACATGGGGCTTTCCTTTATCGCCGGCAGGTCCGATCAGCATGTGCCGCTTGCGGGTGTTGACTGCGGGTTTATCGACCACCTATCTCAGCTTGCCCATGGCATGGGGGATGCCGCACGGCATTACCTGGATTCTGAAGTGCTCGAGGCGACTTTTGAGCCCGAGCTCGATTATGCCGACGTGCTGGGACAGGAGGTCGCTAAACGTGGTATGGCGCTTGCGGCCGCCGGCGAGCTCGGCCTGCTCATGATCGGCTCGCCTGGTTCGGGCAAGACCATGCTTGCGCGGCGCATGACGGGCATTTTGCCCGAGCTTTCTGTTGAGGACCAGCAAGAGGCACTGTGCATCCATTCGGTCTTGGGCGAGAACATCGATGGACTGCTTGCGGGACATCGTCCCTTCCGCAGCCCGCATCACAGCATTTCGACCGCGGGACTCATCGGCGGCGGGCGGCCGGTGCATCCGGGCGAAATTAGCCTGGCTCATGGCGGCGTGCTCTTTTTGGACGAGCTCGCCGAGTTTCCCACTGGCGTGCTGCAGACGCTGCGTCAGCCCATCGAGCGCGGCTACGTGAGGATCGTACGCGTCGACGGGGCTTTTACCTTCCCGTCGCGCTTTCAGCTGCTGGCTGCGAGCAATCCCTGCCCCTGCGGCTTTTTGGGCGATCGCGAGGTGCCGTGTCGCTGCTCGGCGGCGATGGTCGAGCGCTATCGGTCTAAACTGCGCGGTCCTTTGGCCGACCGTATCGACATGATGATCGATGTGACCCGTCCCGACCCCCAGGTGATTATCGAGGGAGCGGAGGGTATGTCGTCGGCCGAGTTACGTGACTACGTTGTGCGCGGTCGCGCCTTTCGCGCCTGGCGCGAGTCCCGTATGGACGATGCGGATGCCGAGGCCGAGGATGATGAGACGCGGTCCATTGACGGCGTCGTTTCGACCTTTGAGCTCGATGATGCGGCGGAGAAGTGTGTGCTCGGCCTGTCGAAGCGCACGCATCTCACGGGCCGCGGCATCGTGCGCCTGGTTCGCATTGCGCGCACGATCGCAGATGTCGCCGAGAGCGAGCAAGTGACGCAGGACCACGTGCTCGAGGCGGCGATGTATCAGGGAAGGAGGGACCAATGATGGCAGAGGGGACCTTTGAGCTGCATCCAGGTGATGCGTTGTTTCCCGAGACTGTTTTGGAGCTTTCTGATGTACCCCAGACGCTCTATGTGCGCGGCAACCCCGAGGTGCTTTCGACGCCCGCGCTCTCCATCATCGGCGCGCGCAAAGCCTCGCCGTATGGTCTTGCCGTGGCAGAGCTTGCGGCAAAGGTGGCGGTCGAGGCGGGAGTGACGGTAGTTTCGGGCGGCGCGGTCGGTTGCGACCAGGCCTCGGGTTGGGCTGCGGTCAACGCTGGCGGCAAACACGTCGTGGTGCTGGGGACGGGCGCCGACGTGGTCTATCCGCGCTCGAGCGCGGGGCTTATTACGCGCACGCTCGATACGGGTGGCGCGGTCGTGTCGATCTCCCCGTGGGGCATGGGTCCTCGCAAGTTTGCCTTTCCGCGCCGCAATCGCGTGATCGCGGCCCTGTCGCAAGCCCTCTTTGTATCCGAGGCGGGTATGCCTTCCGGGACGTTTTCTACAGCCGAGGCTGCTATGGATTTGGGGCGAGAACTTCTTGCCGTACCGGGGTCGATCCTATCGCCCGAGTCGCGTGGCACGAATTACCTCATTGCGAACGGTGCCTGCTGCATCATCGACGAGGAATCTATCGAGATGGCTATCTCACGCATCTATGGAACCCTGCGCTACTCGCGCCCCGATGCTCCCGGCATTGCCGACCTGGATTCAACGCAGCAGACCGTGATGCATGCGCTCATCGCCTCTCCGCTCAAGGTCGACGACATCGCGGCGCTCGTCTCGCTCGATGCTGTCGGCGTACTCAAACTCTTGGGTTCGCTTGAACTCGAGGGCCTTATCGAGCGCATGATGGATGGAAGGTATGCGCCCTCCAAGTTTGCCCTTCACGCCCAGACACCCTTCGGTCACAATGGAAAACGTGTCAATTAGAAAGGTGTTTGCAGATGCAGTTCGATCAGGTGACAGTTATCGGTGGCGGTCTGGCGGGTTCGGAGTGCGCGATCCAGCTGGCAGATCGCGGGTTTGCCGTAAAGCTGTGCGAGATGCGCCCCCAGGTGAGCTCCCCGGCCCACCATACCGATCACCTGGCAGAGCTCGTCTGCTCCAATTCGTTTAAGTCGACCCGTCCGGATTCCGCGGCTGGTTTGCTGAAGGCCGAGCTTGAGCGCATGGGTTCAGTTCTGCTCGATTGCGCCCATCGCGCGGCTGTTCCCGCCGGTGGCGCCTTAGCGGTCGATCGCGTCAAGTTTTCCGAGCTTGTCGAGGCCGAAGTTGCCGCTCGTCCCAATATCGAGGTCGTCCACGGCGAGGTCACGCAGATTCCCGAGGGCCACGTGGTCATTGCCGCGGGCCCGCTGTGTTCACCTGCGCTGAGCGAAGAGGTCATGAAGCTCGTCGGTGGCGACGCCCTTGCGTTCTTCGATGCCGCGGCGCCGATCGTCGATGCCTCCACGCTCGATATGGACGTGCTGTTCTCGCAGTCGCGCTACGAGGAGCAGGGGAGCGGCGACTATCTCAACGCTCCGCTCAACAAGGAGGAGTACGAGGCCTTTATCGAGGCGCTTACCACGGCCGACCGCGTGGTGCTCAAAGACTTTGAGGGCGGCGATCTGTTCCAGGCCTGCCAGCCCGCCGAGGAGGTCGCGCGCACGGGCAAGGATGCCATCCGCTTTGGTGCCATGAAGCCCGTCGGCCTCACCGACCCGCGTACCGGACGTCGCCCCTGGGCGGCGATTCAGCTGCGTGCCGAGAACAAGGAGAAGACCGCCTATAACCTGGTGGGCTTCCAGACCAACTTGACCTTTGGCGAGCAGAAGCGCGTCTTCCATATGGTGCCGGGCCTGGAGAACGCTGAGTTCTTCCGCTACGGTGTCATGCACCGCAATACCTTTGTCGACGCCCCGCACGTGCTCGATGGCACCTTTGCCGTGCCCGGTACCGGCGTGCGCCTGGCCGGTCAGATTACCGGCACCGAGGGGTACATGGAAGCCGTGGCGACCGGTCTGCTCGCGGCGCTCAACACCTATGCCGAGGCTATCGGTGCCGCGGGCGTCGAGTTGCCGCGTGTGGGCGCCCTGGGTGCGCTCGTGGGTTATGCGACCGATCCTGCCACCGTGGGCTATCAGCCTATGCATGTCAACTTTGGCCTGGTGCCGCCACTCGAGGATGGTAAGCGCCGCAGCAAGCGCGACCGCTACCAGGCCTATGCGGACCGTGCGCTCGAGGCCCTTGATGCCTATCTGGCCACTCGCCCCGATCTGTTTGGAGGCGACCGGTCATAGCCTTTGACCTGTACGACACCGTCGACTCGTTTATCGCCTATATCTCACGTGTCGAGGGGCTTTCTCCCAACACGGTGACGGCCTATGGCTCGAGGCTGGAGCGCTTTGCTGCGTGGTGCGAACGCGAGGGCATCGACGCTCGCGCCGCCGACGTACGGACCGTTCGTTCCTATTTGGCCGAGCTGTCGCGTGGCCAGGTGGCGGCTCGGACCCTTGCGGCACACCTGTCTGCCATTCGCTCACTCTATCGGTGGATGGCTGTCGAGGGGATTGTCGAGGGCGATGCGGTCTCGGCGATCGCATCGCCCAAGCTGCCGCGCGACCTGCCGGGCGTCCTTACGACTCAACAGGTGGAGGCACTCCTCAAAGCCCCCGATACCTCAACACCCGCGGGACTGCGCGATGCGGCGATGCTCGAGTTGCTCTATGCCTCGGGTGCCCGCATCTCAGAGCTTGCGGCGCTCAATGTGGAATCCATCTCATGGTCCGAGCGCACGCTGCGCCTGTGGGGCAAGGGGAGCAAAGAACGTATCGTCCCCCTGTATCGTCGTGCGCTCGAGGTGACTCGTTTCTATATTGAGGAGGGGAGGCCGGTGTTGCTCGCTCAGGCAAAGCGCCGTGACCCCGCCACCGGGCCGCATCCGCTGCTTATATCGGCGCGCGGCAATCGCATGAGCGCCGCCATGCTCCGGCGGCGGTTCCATACGCTGGCGACGCTCGCCGGCATTCCGGCCGACATCGCCCCGCATGCGATGCGCCATACCTTTGCGACCGACTTGCTCGAGGGCGGTGCGGACCTGCGCTCGGTCCAAGAGCTGCTGGGTCATGCGAGCCTGTCCACGACGCAGATCTACACGCATCTCACACCCGATCGGCTTAAGCGGGCTGTGGCTCAAGCCCATCCCCGCGGCGAATAGTTGCTGGGACGTCCCGCGCCGCACTCAGGTGTGTGGTTTTGATTGCGGGTTGGCAGGAAGAAGCATTCCTGCTATCATTCATCGGGTTGCTTCACGGCAACATGTTTTTATCACGCACGCGCGGCTACTTCATACCGTGGTGCCCGGGCTTTGGTAGCACATGTCCGGGTTGGTTTTGGAGGATGACCCCGCGCGGAGGCAAACCACAGGAGGTTTAACATGGCTACCAAGATTAATATCCGCACCCTGCTCGAGGCCGGCTGCCACTTCGGTCACCAGACCCGTCGCTGGAACCCCAAGATGAAGCCGTTCATCTTCGGTGAGCGCAACGGCATCTATATCCTTGACCTCAAGCAGACCATCCTCGACGCCGACCAGGCCTACACCTTCGTCAAGAACGTCGCCAAGGGTGGCAACGTGCTGTTCGTCGGCACCAAGAAGCAGGCTCAGGAGGCCGTCAAGAACGCTGCTGAGCGCGCCAACATGCCTTACATCAACCAGCGTTGGCTCGGCGGTATGCTGACCAACTTCGTCACCATCCGCTCCCGCATCAACCGCATGGAGGAGCTCGAGGCTATGGTCGAGGACGGCCGCATGGCTGTTCTGCCCAAGAAGGAGCAGGCTGTTCTCGGCAAGGAGCTCACTAAGCTCCAGACCAACCTCGGTGGCGCCCGCGACATGAAGGGTCTGCCCCAGGCTCTCTTCGTCATCGACACCAAGCGCGAGGAGAACGCCATCAAGGAGGCCCAGCGCCTGAACATCCCCGTCGTCGCCCTGATCGACACCAACTCCGATCCCGACGAGGTCGAGTACGGCATCCCCTGCAACGATGACGCTATCTCCGCTGTCCCCCTTATGTGCGAGCTCATGGCTGACGCCTGCCTCGCTGGCTCCGGCAAGGAGCAGGTCTCCGAGGCCGAGATGGCCGCTGAGCCCAAGGCCGAGTAAATCAGTCTTAGTTAATTCTTTTTCATCTCTTTGAAAGGAACCACAATGGCCCAGATTACCGCCGCTATGGTTAAGCAGCTCCGCGAGATGACCGACTCCCCGATGATGGAGTGCAAGAAGGCTCTCGTCGAGGCTGACGGCGACATGGACGCCGCTGTCGACGTTCTGCGTAAGAACGGCCTTGCCAAGGCTGCCAAGAAGGCTGGCCGTGAGACCAACGAGGGCGCTGTCGCCGCGTTCGTCTCCGAGGATGGCAAGACCGGCGCTCTGCTCGAGCTCTCCTGCGAGACCGACTTCGTTGGCTCCAACGCCAAGTTCACCGGCTTTGCTTCCAAGGTCGCTGAGGTTGTCGCTACCACCGAGCCTGCTGACGTCGACGCTCTGCTCGAGAAGCCGATGGGCGAGGAGACCGTTTCCTCCGAGCTCACCGAGATGATTCACATCATGGGCGAGAACATGAAGATCTCCCGCTTCGCTGCTCGCAAGGCTGAGAACGGCGCGCTCGCTTCTTACATCCACATGGGTGGTAAGATCGGCGTCCTCGTCGAGTTCGCCTTCGAGAAGGCCGAGACCGCTCAGGCTGAGTCCTTCAAGACCTTCGCTCACGACGTTGCCCTTCAGGTTGCCGCCGTCGCCCCGATCTGTGCTACCCGCGATCAGGTTCCGGCCGAGACCGTCGAGCACGAGAAGCAGATCTACATGGCTCAGGCTGCCGAGTCCGGTAAGCCCGAGGCTATCCAGGAGAAGATGGCTGTCGGCCGTCTGGAGAAGTTCTACAAGCAGTCCGTGCTCACCGAGCAGGAGTTCATCAAGGACAGCTCCCTCACCATCAAGAAGTACGCTGAGCAGGTCTCCAAGGAGCTCGGCGACACCATTACCGTCGTTGCCTTTGACCGTCTGGTTCGTGGCGAGTAAATAAGCTCTTGTAGCTGGTAATGAGCAGGCTGTGGGTTTTACTCACAGCCTGCTTTTTCATGGCTCTTCTTAGAGCCTTTGATAGAATGTTGAGAGTTCAATCTAAAGGAGGATCGCTTTGTCCGACATCCGATATAAACGCGTGCTTCTTAAGCTTTCTGGCGAAGCACTGATGGGCGATGGCCACTATGGCATCGACCCCAAGGTTACCGACCATCTTGCCAAACAGGTCAAGGAGCTGCTCGCCGTTGGCCATGAGGTCGGCGTCGTTGTCGGCGGCGGCAATATTTTCCGCGGCATGGCCGGCGCCGCCGGTGGTATGGACCGCGCCCAGGCCGATTACATGGGCATGCTCGCTACCGTTATGAACGCGCTTGCCCTGCAGGATGCCTTCGAGCACAACGATGTTCCCTGCCGCGTGATGAGCGCTATCCAGATGAATGAGATCTGCGAGCCCTATATTCGCCGTCGCGCCATCAACCACCTTTCCAAGGGCAACGTCGTTATCTTTGCCGCCGGATCGGGTAATCCGTACTTTACGACTGACACCGCCGCGGCCCTTCGCGCCTGCGAGATCGGTGCCGAGATTCTCATTAAAGCCACCAAGGTTGATGGCATCTACGACAAGGATCCCGTCAAGTGCGCCGACGCCGTCCGCTTTGACAAGATCACCTATCATGAGGTGCTCGTTCGCGGCCTGCAGGTTATGGATTCCACGGCTACGGCTCTTTGCCAGGACAACCGTATGCCCATTTTGGTCCTCAACATCGATGGCGAGGACACCGTCAAGCGCGCGCTCGCGGGTGAGCCCGTCGGCACGCTCGTCTATCAGGAGGATTAAGCATGGCAGAGAACATCACCGCCCACATGGACAAGTCGCTCGAGTCCCTCAAGCACAATTTCTCCAAGGTCCGCACTGGCCGCGCTAACGCCAACATCCTGTCTGACATCACCGTCGACTACTACGGTGTTCCCACACCCGTCACGCAGGTTGCCGCCGTTAAGACCCCCGAGGCCCATATGCTGCTTATCGAGCCGTGGGATAAGGCGCTCATCAATGCCATCGTCAAGGCCATCGGCGCTTCCGATCTGGGTATT
>USOF01000047.1 GCA_900556285.1 uncultured Collinsella sp.
GACTCGTAGAAGATGAGTGCGCCGGGAACCACGACAAGGCGCTGCAAACGACGCACGCGGTCGCCGTGCTTTCGGCCCAAAAAGCCCTCAAAGAAAAAATGCTCACAGGGAATGCCGGACGAAACGAGCGCCGTGACGCAAGCGGAGGGCCCGGGAATAACTTCGACGGGCACATCGGCCTCACGTGCCGCCTCGACCAGCGCCTGGCCGGGATCGGACACGCTCGGCATGCCGGCGTCCGAGGCAAAGGCGAGGGTCTCCCCCGCCAGCAGACGGTCGACCAGGCCGGCGGCGCGGCTGGCGATCACATTCTCGTCGCAACGGACAAGCGGCTTGGAAATGCCCAGGTGCATCAGCAGCTTTGACGTCACACGCGTGTCTTCGCAGCAGATGACATCGGCGGCGGCAAAGGCCTCGCCAACGCGCGGGGACAGGTCGCCCAAGTTGCCGATGGGCGTGCCGACCACATAGAGTTTGCCCGTATGGGCGCTGTTTTGCGTCATATCAACCTATTCAATCATGCCACGCTCGAGCGTACCGAGCGCCGCGCGGGCGTCCCATGCTGCAATGCGCTTCTCGGTCTTCCACGTTTGGAAGAACCAACCGGCAGCCGGCGCAAACGAAGCCAGCTGATTGGCGATAAACACGCGCTCGTAGGCATTGCGGCCCTCGGGCGTAACCGACGAGTTGGCAAAGATCGCCGCGCCCGACCATTCGCCCACCAGCACGGGGAACCCAGTTGAAATCGCTTCTTTAAGCTCGCGCTTGTTACGCGAAATCGCCGTCGTCAGCCCGCGGGGGCTCGTGATGTCGAGCGCATGCTCGTCGCGGTAATGGTACAGGTGAAGGTCCATGTAGACGTTCTTGTACTTGGCGCCGCGCATAAAATGCTTCCACTCGCTGGGATGCCCCGACGACGAGAAAACGACGATCTTATCCTCGGGCATATACGAACGGACGAGCTCGTAAGCATCGCGATAGAAATTGCGCAGGTAGTGAGCAGGAATGCCATCCGTCATGGTGAAGAGGCTCTTACGGACACTCATCTGCGGCGTATCCAGCAGCTCAATGCCCAGCAGGCTCTCGGCCTCGCCGTAACGCTCGGCCAAGCGCTCGAGCACGTCAAGTGCGACATGGCGGCCGTTAGTGGACGAATGCCACTCGGCAACAGCCTCCGGCGTGGCGGGCGAATCGTTGGAATCGCCCTGGCCACCGGGCACAGTCGCCAGGTCAAGCAGCACGCGAATGTTGTACTTGGCAGCCCACTCAATCGCGCGGTCGATGTAATCGACAACCGAGATGTAGGAGGCATCGGACTCCTGTGAGCCAAAGGCATACCAAGGCACCGGCAGGCGCACGGCGTTGAGGCCGATCTGCGCCATGCGACGGAAATCATCCTCGCTCACAAACGTCTCGTAATGACGGCGCATGCGCTCGTTATAGGCGGCGGTGCCCATGGCCTCCTGCAGCTCGGCTGCGTTGGATGCACCGGTCGCCGCATACAGCGACGGGGTCACCCAAGGCTCGGGAATAAACCAGCCAGAGAGATTAACGCCGAGTATCCTCTCCATCACTGCCCCCTTCGGATCGTGCAGGCCGAGCCTGCATCGTATTGCATAGGAAAAGTATCGTTTTGAGTATACCCGCGCGTGCGGATAGACGACCGAACGGTCTGTAAAGTGGCGCAAAAGCGGGAGGAATATCTGGGCGGGCCCGAGATGTGCACGCACGTCGGAAGTAAGCGCCGGAAAGCGCATCCCACTCTGAAGCCAAATTCCGGGACGTAATTTCCGCAGAGCCCTCAATAAAAGAAAAGGACCCCTTTGCAGAGGTCCTAGTCAATTCAAGGTGGCGGGGAAGGGAATCGAACCCCTGACACGAGGATTTTCAGTCCTCTGCTCTACCAACTGAGCTACCCAGCCATTTGAGGTGTGCCTTGTTTCAAGGCTTGATTAGTATAACCAAGGACGCGTTCCGGTCAACCGAGAATTTTAAAAAAGTTTTTGAGCACAGCCTCGGTTCTATAAATCGGCACGTCAGAGACATCAGCCGGCAGCAAGAAGTTTTTCGCTCAGAGCCGCACGGGCAAACTCACTTGGCGTCATCCCCTCGGCAGCCGCCCGTCGACGAATGGCCTCCTTCATTCCCAGAGGAATCTTGACCGACAGCGTTGCCGTCCCCTCACCTGAGAGCGGGGGCCGTCCATGCACGATCCCACCAACGGTGCGTTCGCCATCCGGAAACTCTCCGCGCTCGTACGACTCGCACCACGCGTCAATCATTTCATCCGTTACAACCTGACCATTAGCGGCCGTATACGTCTTGCTCATCATCGACCCCTCTGCCGAGCTCGCTCGATCTCTTGCCAGAATATCTTCTGAACCGGAGACAGGGCATGAATAATGAGCCATCCACGAATTAGTTCGACCGCAACAAGTTCCACACTTCGACCATCTGGAAGCCATCCAATGGCAAGCCATCTCGGCGGCTCGTCCTCCGACTCGCGGCGAATGCACTCAGTAACCGCGAACCAGGCACCTAGTACCTGCTTTTCCGTCAGGTGCTTTTTAGCGTTGGGATGGATCTCAACATCCATGCATCTTCTCCTCCATCTTACCCAATTTCGTATGACGAAAGTCCGCTGTCGCCAATCTCTTACGCCGGCACTTGTTGGAGGGCGGGAGGTGTAGCGAGGATTGAAGGGCGTTCCAATACCGCCCAGGCGCCGGGGCAGGAGCACATACACCAGGGACATACGTTTTCGTAGCGCGCGAGGATATTGCCGCGTGCATCGATGAAGGCGATGTCGATGGGATAGGCCATAAAACACGTATGGACCGAAGAGCAGCGTGGAAACGCCATGACGAGCGGCAGGCCGTTGGCGGCAACCGGACGCCGTCCCAGCATGCCGCGCAGGCGCACGGCAAACGACTCCGCCACCACAAACTCGGCCGGCGTCCAACCCAGCCTGTTGAGTGCCCGCGCGTAAGCGATGTAGGACGAGACCGCGGTCACATGACCACCCCCGGACGCCACGGATCGACCGTCACCGCGCGCTCGTGCGACAACGTTGTCGGCGCCCCCAGCGGAACGCCAGCGATGCTGAGAGAAGTCGGCCACGGCTCATAGTGCATGGTGCAGGTGTAGGTCCTAAACGTACCGGATAGGGAGAGCAGGCCACCATCCGATGCCTCCGCGCCTTGCTCGCTCGACACTTCGATCTGCAAGTCATAGCCTTCCATGGCATTCAGAATTTGAGTCTGAACCGTCGCCGAGGCATCGGCAGAGCTCTCGTCACCCTCCCCGCCCGGCGCCACAGCGTGCGCCAGCACGATGTCGGGCACCACGCGGTCGAAGCGCGCGACAGCGCTGGCAAAGATCATGACGTTGTACACGATGAGTGCCAGCACCAGCAAAACGGGCGTAACCACTGCCATCTCAACCGTCGCTTGGGCGCGCTCCTCGCGCAGACGCATGCGGATACTCATTACGACCCACCGCCCAGAGCGCCAACCAGCGTGGCGACATCGACGGTGAGCGGGATGGAGCCACCGCCGGGCAGAGGAATCTCCGCAAGTGTGAACACCGTACCGCTAATGGTGCGTTCGACTTGATATTCCAACGCCTCGCAAAGCGCCTTGGGATCGGTCACGCCCAACGGAATACTTCGCAGTTTGTCTTGCGTTTGAGAGAGACCCGCAATGTCAGACCCCGGACTCTTAATGACGTTGGCGGAATCGGTCAGCACCGGCTTTCGCAGGCGCAAGTCGCACGGTTCCAAACCTAGCGCCGCCACGGACGCCGAAACGGTATCGCCGAGCCACGATGCAATGGAGCCCAACGCACCGCCGCCCCCTCCTAGGTCTTTAATCATCTCGTCCATAAGTTCGTCGGCCGAACCTTGGATGTCTCCGTATCCCACGAGTAGCCGTCCCCAAACATCCATGACGCCGTCGAGCACGCCGGCAACGCCGCCCGAGCGTTCCTTCAATGTCGAGAAAAATCGCGAAAGCACGTTGTTTTGCGCCGTCGCCTCATCGGGGGCCAGCACCGCGGCAGAGATAGCACCGCGATCGCCAAGCCTGACTGCCGCGTTAAACGAGGAGTTAAGTTGATCGGGGCTGGTAATGTCACCCGAAACTGCAAAGGCGACCACGCCGTTACGGCCAGGTGGGGCGATACGCGGGCGCTCGCCGGAAAGCGCTTTAATGGCCTGGTCAAACGCATTGCCCGCACGGTCGGCCTCATCCTCGGTCTGACGCTCAAGTTCGAGTTCTTTGTTGCGGCATTCGACGTAGTCTTCCAGAGCCTCTTTGAATCGATCAAAGTGGTACTCAAAGCCGTTTTCGATAGAAGTCGAAGGAGCCGCAACGGCACCGAGCGACGAAACACCAAAATGGCATCTATTGCATTTGTCCTGCCCGTCATAAGCAGCAACCGAGGCCAGCCCGCATGGCGCCCCCTTCTTATAGTTGGGGCAACTCGTTCCGTAATGCAGATACGTCTTGCCATCGATGGCACTGGTTGGCCACACCGTATCGGTATAGAGTTCCGTCGCTCGCACCTCGTCAGTGTTGCGCGGCAACAGCGGGATATAGGAAGCGACTTCATCTCCGTCCTCGGTTACATATGCACGATTGACCTCTGTACTCGCATAGGTGTAAAACGCCTTGCGCACCGCCGACTCCGCCTTCGTCTCGACGCTTGAACCATGCGGTTTTTCGTCTGCCAGGCGTTGACGGTAGTAGGTCTTCGCGCGGTCGAGCGCCACCTGTGGCTCCCACGAAATGCTCGAGGCATAATGCGGGTTCTGCTCACCCGAGAGCTTTGCCAAACTCCTCGCACGTTCCCACATGCATGAACAGCTACCGACCGAAGCCGGAACCGATCCACCACAATCCGCCAGCCAAGCGCGCTCTTTAGCCTTCGCCGTGTCCTCAGAAGCCTTCCGCAGCTCCTCGGCCGCACGCTCTAAATCATCTGATGTGTCTTTCATGGTATCGGTCGAGATCTCTGACCCTTTGAGCGCAGCGAAGTCCGATTCGGATGTCCTGGGCACGGCAAGCGCCGTACCGGTATAGGCCACACTATCGGTATCCTGCGCCGACACCGCCTGCGTGGCACGCGCGGCGATCAGATATGGCAGAGCCGTCTCGATTTTCTGTAAGCCTTCCGATGCGCTTTTGGCAAACTTGTTGCGCGTTTTAATGATCTCAATCCCGGTGTCGACCATATTGCCGGCAACTGGTTCGGCACCTGGGATGAGGATGGCGACCAGGCCCGTCCCGATTGTGGCAAACCCCGCCAGCCCCAGACTCAAGATGCTCGCATCAACCACCGTGGCAGCCGTGTGATAGGACGACACTACGTTGGCACCCGCCAGCGCGCCGCTATCGGCCGCCACCTGGGTATCCCCGGCACGCGACATGCTCCATATCGCCGCGGTCGACGAAAACAACAACGTGAGCACCACTAGGATGACCACGGCAGAAGAAAGCGTGGTGTAGGCACCGTCTTCGATAAACAGATCGACACCGGCGCGGCCCATAAAGCCGCCTCGTTTGCGATGGCAGCTCGGACGGCGCGTCAAAACGCATCTAGACCAGAAACGCTTAATCCCATGCAGCAATCCACGAATCATAATCTCCCTCCAGCCATTCGGGACGCGATTGATACGAGACATCGACCTTGAGCTCAACGTAGCCGCCCTCGGCGGTACCACCCATAGCCTGCGCAAACGCACCGATCACAGGCAACGGCTTGACCTCGCCGGAAACGGACACGGACGAGACGCCACCCGCACCGGCCCGGCCAAGCTCGATATCCCACGACAACGGCCCGCCGGCATGAAAGATCGAAACGTTGGGCACTGCGGCAAGCCGGCGGCGGGTGAACTCCTTAAGATCGTCGTCCTCCGCCGTCGTCGTGGTCATGAGCCGCGCGGTCTCGGCGGCGGCAGACTCCATGACCGCGCGCGTATAAAGCAGGCACACCGGTTGCAGTGCGAGAAGGATGAGCGTCAGAAACGTCGGCAGCAAAAAAGCAGCCTCGACCGTAGACTGCGCCCGGTCCTCGTGCGCGATATCAATACAACGCGATGTCCTTAGCGCCCGCGGCGGCGTCGATAACCGACATCGAGGCAACGCCATGGGATGCCGCCCGCTCAACCAGCGCCGCCAAGCGTCCATCGGTGCCAGCACGCCAAAGTCCCGCAATCGCCAGCACGATCGATAGCAGCGCCACCGTGACGATGGCGTATTCGACCGTCGCCTGGGCAGATTCCTCACGCAGGACATCATGCATTTCACGATCCCTCCTTTGAGTCCGTTGCCTGCGGGCTCAGGCGCACCGCGCGCAGACGACATGAAGCATCGCCAGCATCCGCGGCAACCGTCACCATATCGACCCAGCCGCGCCCATCGCGCACGATGGCGCCCCATACGTTGCCCTTAATATCGAGATAGCCGCTCAGGGCGAGCTGGGCCGTTGGCACCTCGCGGTAGGCGCGTAACATATCCGCCGCTGCCTCGGTCATCGGTCGGTCCTCGGACCATGCAAGCCGGACCGCAATCGCGTTGTCCTCAGGCGAATCCGTCGTAGTGCCAGACCGCTTGTCGAGCGTCCGCAGAAAGGTTTGCGCCGTGACAGCGACATCCGAATCGTCCGCATCTCGCATCTCATCTTTTTGAGACGCCACCGCCGAATCTGAGCCCGAATCGAAGGCGGCCCCAGGACGCTGCTGCCGCGCGGCGTTAAGCCCCCAAAGCACCGCCGCCATCGCCACGATCAGGCAAGCAAACACCAGCAGCACCCCGATGGAGCGCTCGCCCTCTACAGGCTGTTGATGCCCTCGCTGATCGCATCCCATAGCTCTTTAACCTTGCCCTTAAATGCGACGATGGCGATAATCGCGATCACCACGAGCACGCCGACCAAGATGGCATACTCGGTGGTACCCTGTGCACTCTCCTCCTGCAGTAGCTCCTTGGCGCGCTGACGAACATATGCCGCCCGGCAAAACGCCCAGCCCTGGACCTTGCCAGCAGCGTCAGTCATCGTGTTCATGTATTCCTCCCTACATCATCCCGCCTGCTCCCAGCAGCGGGCCCAATATGGACAGAAGCAACGCCGGCAAGATGAGCGTGCCGGTGGGAATCAGCAGCTTGACGGGCGCACGCTCGATCTCGCGCTCGACCGCGGCGCGATGAGCCGCACGGATCTCGCGACTTTGAGCGGCCAGCGTCTCGGCAAGTGGGGCACCCAGGGCGAGCGCCTGCCCCACCGTAATGGCAAA
>USOF01000048.1 GCA_900556285.1 uncultured Collinsella sp.
GTGCCCGGCGTGTGCATCGGAAGCGAGGCCAAACTGCTCAATGACGGTATCGTGCCCATCGGCGACGGGCGACTTGCGTGTGCCTTTGTGCGCCGACGTGTTAATCGAGACGATGCGGGCGGGTCCTTCGTAGGCGTTGCTGGCGGTGCGTAGGGGAGCGGTCGTCTGAGAACGTTCCGCTAGCTCGCGTTTTGCAGCATCAAGGATGGGGTTGTCGGTCAGATGTTCTTCGGGCACGCGTGCGCCTTTCGCTTATAAGATTGACAATATGTTGAATCCTACAACAACGGTAGGTTCATTGCCCGTTGTCGTACAGCGGTGAGCGCTGTCTTTGCGCCGAGTTTGATCCTCCGATTGCCATAGATACGGTGGAGCTTTGGGCGCCGGCGGCTTGGCACGCTAGAATAAATCAGTTGCGCAAAGACCGCCCATTGTGTGGGCAGTTCATGATAGGAAGTTTCCATGGCATTGCAATTTACAGAGCGCGAGTTCATTCCCGTGCTGCTCGGTGGCGACATCAACGCCTATTCGGTGGCGCGCGCCTTCTACGAGGAGTACCAGGTCAAGAGTCTGGTCTTTGGCAAGTATCAGACGGGTCCCGCGTACCGCAGCCAGATTATCGACTACACGCCCAACGTGGATATCGACACTATGCCCGTGATGCTCAAAACCGTCAACGGCATTGCCCAAGCGCATGCCGACAAGACGATTGTCCTTGTGGGCTGTGGCGACAACTATGTTGCCCTCGTGGCTCAGGCCAAGGATGCTCATGAGCTGGCGGACAACATTGTCGCTCCCTACGCGCCCTACAGCATGCTCGAGCAGTGCCAGAAGAAGGAGATCTTCTACGAGCTGTGCGAGAAGCATGGCGTGCCCTATCCGCACACGTTTACCTTTACCAAGGCGATGCTCAATGCCCAGGGTGAGGCGCCTGCCGAAGTGCTCGACCAGATCGATTTTCCTTACCCGATGATTCTGAAGCCTTCTGACGGCATCATGTGGTGGCAGCACGAGTTCGAGGGCCAGAAAAAGGCCTATGAGATTGCCGACCGCGCCGAGCTGGAACAGGTCATTCGCGATTCGTATGCCAGCGGCTACACCGACGATCTGATCTTGCAGGATCGCGTGCCCGGCAACGACGAGTACATGCGCGTGCTCACCAGCTATTCCGACCGCAACGGCAAGGTGCGCATGATGTGCCTGGGCCATGTGCTGCTCGAGGAGCATCAGCCCCACGGTGTCGGCAACCATGCCTGTATCATTACCGAGCCCAACGACGAGCTCATGGACGGCGTGCGCAAGTTGCTCGAGGACCTTCACTTTGTGGGCTATTCCAACTTTGACGTTAAGTACGACGAGCGCGACGGCTCGTTTAAGTTCTTCGATTTCAACACGCGCCAGGGCCGCAGCAACTACTACGTCACTAACAGTGGCTTTAACGTTGCCAAGTATGTGGTGGACGAGTATGTGTTCAACCGCCCGTTTGAGCCGGAGTTTGTGACGGCACAGGACGAGGCGCTGTGGATGGTCGTCCCCATGGGCGTCGTCGACAAGTACGTCAAGGATCCCGAGCTGCGCGCTAAGGTGCATCGCCTGGACAAGGAAGGCAAGGGCGCCGACCCTTCGTTTATGAAGGGCGACTTTGTCTTTAACCGCTGGCTGCGCATGTGGCACACCAAGCTGCGCCACTTTAAGCTGTTCAAGACGTATTACAAGTAGATGAGTGCGGCGCCCGTCCGGTTTACATCGGGCGGGCGCGGGTATGATACGCGCAATTGCGCAAGCGTCACCAAGGAGGCGGCGATGGAAAAGCTGGGAGTTATCGGCGGCATGGGCGCCGAGGCCACGTCGTATTACTACGACCAGGTGGTGCGTCATACGGCTGCTGCCTGCGATCAGGAACATATCGACATGGTGGTGCTCTCCAAGTCGACCATGCCCGACCGCACGCTGGCCATTAAGACCGGCGAGCATGCCAAGCTGCTGGCGACCATGAAAGAGTGTGCCCAGGCACTCGAGTCGCTGGGCTGTGCGCACATTGCCATTCCCTGCAACACGTTGCACTACTTCTACGACCAGATCCAGTCGTTTACGAAGGTGCCGATTATCCACATGCCGCGTGAGTCGGTGCGCTATGCTCTGGCCGGTGCGGTGATGGGGGAGTGCGAGTTCGACCCCAACCTGAGTATGCCGGCCGAGCCGGTGCACAAGATTGGCATCATGGGCACCGACGGTACCGTGGGCGCGGGCGTCTACGGCCGCGAATGTAAGGCTGCGGGTGTTGAGGTTGTCTATCCCAGCGAGAAACGTCAGAACGATGTGATGTCGCTTATCTACGATGATGTGAAGGCCGGACGTGAGCCCGATATGGATAAGTTCGACCGCGTGATGTGGGAGTTCGCTCGTAGCGGCTGCGACCGCGTCATTCTGGCCTGCACCGAGCTCTCGGTGCTGCAGAAGTACCGAGAGATGCCCGAGGTCACCCTCGACGCCATGGACGTCCTGGTGCGCGAATCCATCATCCGCAGCGGCGCCCCCTACCGCCTCTAGCTTCCGACCTGCCAAAAAGAGACAGGTTTATTTTGGTAGGTTTTATCTGGTGAAACAGTAAAGGCCTCGGCTCGTTTGGTGCGAGCCGAGGCCTTTTGCGTTGGGCGGTTGCTGTCGGTGGTGAACTAGAACAGGAAACCGATGGCGATGAGGGCGATGCTGACGATGAGCGCGGCGATGTCCAGGCCCTTGATGGGGTAGCGCTTGTACGAGCTGGCGCGCGTACGCAGGTAGAAGCCGCGCTGTTCTGCCGCCAAGGCTGTGGCATCGGTCTTGCCCACGCTCGAGATGAGCAGTGGCACGCACAGTGGCAGCATGAGCTTAAGCTTCTTGATGGGGTTCTTGGTGTCGTACTCGACGCCGCGTGCGGTCTGCGCCTCCATGATGGCGTTCATCTCCTGACCAAACACCGGCACAAAGCGCAACGCCGTGGTAAAGGTGAAGGCATAGCGATACGGCACGTGCAGCACCTCGACGCAGGCGTTGGCAAGGTCGTTGAGTTTGGTCACCATGAGCATGAGGATGAGTGGTAACGCCACGCCCAGTAGGCGCAGACAGGCCTTCGATCCCGTGATGAGGCCCGTGTCGGTGATAAAGCCCCACACCACGTTGCCATCGCGCATAAAGGCCAGCTGGAGCACCAGCATGATAAGCGCGAGCGGGACCAGCAACTTGAGCAGCGAGAACAGACGGTCGACGACGCCGGCATAGGCACCCAGCGCAAGGGTGAGTGCCAAAAAGCCCAGCAGCGCCACGTAGGTGTCGGACAAGAAGATGCCGACGATGATGGCGGCGGCGAGGCCCAGTTTGACGACGGGGTTCAGGCGATGCAGCAGCGTGTCACCCGGCATGTAGTCGATGACGTTAACCACGGTGGACCATCTCCTTGGTAATTCGAACGACATCGGAGACCTCGCTCACCTGTGTAAAGGCGGGTGAGACGTTGGATGCCAGACGGCGCGAGAGTTCGATGACCTGGGGCGGCTCAACGTAGGCACGCCGCATGAGATCGATGTTCGAGAACAGCTCGTGCGTGCGGCCGCGGTCGAGGATGCGACCGTCGGCCATTACCACAATGCGCTCGGCAAAATCCGAGACGACTTCCATATCGTGGCAGACCATGATTACGGCGCAGCCACGCTCGGCCATGGTACGCACCGTTTCCATGACGGTCATGCACTCGCGGTAATCAAGGCCGCTCGTGGGCTCGTCGAGCACGACGATCTTGGGCTCAACCACTACGACGGAGGCAAGCGCCACCATTTGTCGCTGACCGCGCGAGAGCGAGAAGGGCGCCTCGTCGGCCGGCAAGCCAAAGCGGTCGATGACGAGTTGGGCACGACGCAGAGCCTCGGCACGGTCCATGCCGCCAAGCTCCAAGCCAAAGGCGACCTCGTCGAGCACGGTGTCCTTGCAGATCTGGCGGTCGGGGTTTTGGAAGAGGGTCGCGACCTCGCGAGCGATGCGGCTCGTGGGAACGGCTGCGGTATCCAGTCCCGTGACGCGCACGCTGCCCGAGGCGGGCTTAAGCAGGCCTGTGAGCAGTTTGGTGAGCGTGGTCTTGCCGGCGCCGTTTTGGCCGACGATGCCCACGAGCTCGCCAGGATAGAGCGTCAGGCTAAGGTCGTGTACGGCGGCTCCGCCATTGGGATAGGCAAACTCAACATGGTCGAAGGTGAGTACGGGTTCGGCGTCCTTGGCATGAGGACGCAACGACGGTGCATGCGGGGAACCGGCGGGCGCCTGGGCTTCGATAGCCGCGTGTGCGGGGTCGACGATGCCCGAAATCAGGCGCTCGGCCTCATCGACATCCAAGCAGGGGGTGCCGCTTACCAGGCCATCGGTTTCGAGGCTATTGAAGATACGCGTGACGCGAGGGCAGTCGACGCCGATGGCACGGAGCTCGTCGGTATGCGCGAAGACCTCGTGTGGCTCGCCCTGCAGCGCGATTTCGCCATGATTGAGCACGAGCACGCGGTTGCAGTACTCCGAAAGCAGGGCGACCTTTTGCTCAACGACGACGATGGTGATGCCGAGTGCACGGTTGGCCTCACGCAGGGTCTCGAAAACCAGCGTGGAGCTGGCGGGGTCGAGTGCCGCGGTGGGCTCGTCGAGAACCAAGACGCGCGGACGCATGGCGAGGATGGCGGCGATGGCCACTTTTTGCTTCTGTCCGCCCGAGAGGGTGGCGATCTCGCGGTCGCGCAGGTCGCTGATGCCGACGGTCTCGAGCGTTTCGCTCACGCGCTGCTCGATCTGGTCGTGGGGAACGCCAAAGTTCTCGAGGCCAAAGAGCATCTCGTCCTCGACGACCGAAGCGACCATCTGCGTGTCGATATCCTGCAGCACACTGCCGACGATTTGCGAGACGTCGGTGAGCGAGACTTCGCAGGTGTCGTGGCCGTCGACCATGACGGACCCAAAGAACGTGCCGGTGTAGTGGTGGGGCACGGCACCCGACAGGCAGGCGGCAAGCGTGGACTTGCCGGCGCCCGAGGGCCCGATGATGCCGATGAAATCTCCCTTGTTCACGCTGAGCGAGATGTGGCTGAGCGCCTGCTCGGTCTGCGTGCCATAGGAGAACGAGACATCGTCGACGTTGATGATCGTTTCCATGGATACCTTTCATAGTCATTGGGGACAGTCTTAAATGACCAGTTGTTTAAGACCGTCCCAAAAAAGTTCGTTGTTTGGGACGGTCTTTGGTGGTGAAGCACGGAGACGGCTTTACGAGGTGCCCCAGGTTGGCGCGAAAGAGGAACGAAGCGTACTTGGGTACGCGAGCGACGAATGAACGCCAAGATGGGGTGGCTCGTAAAGCCGAGCGGCTTAATTGAGCCTAAGGGCCTTCTGGATGGGCAAGTAGAGAGCGCCGACCAGGATGGCGTTAAAGACGGCGGTCATGGCGACGACGGGCAGCATGGCAGCGGCGAGCTCGCTCACCACGCCGAGCATGGCCATCTTGATGACCATGAAGATGACGCCCGAGACAAAGGTGGTCACGAACGTTGCGACGATGGCGACGGCGGGCTTGACCTGGCCGTCCTTGGCAGCAGCGTTGACAATGACGGCCATGAGCATGGCAGCGATGCCCTCGGCGGCAAAATCGACAAACGGCGAGGTGGTGGTGATCTGGATCACGGCGGCCGAGATCAGGCCGATGACGAGTGCCTGACCGATGTTGGGGCGAACGACCAGGATGGTGAGGCAGAAGGCCGAGATGATGAACTCGGGGCTGATCATGCCGCCCGAGATGCCTGAGATGGCCTTGCCGACGGTGAAGTTGAGGATGAAGCCGGCGGCGAGCAGGATGGCGAGCAGGACGAGAGCGCGGACGTCGAGTTTGCCGCGGTCGGCGGTCTGGACGGTGCGGGGCTGGGTGGCGGTGGTGTTCTGAGACATGGTGAAAATCCTTTCTGAAGGGAAGCGCAGGTGAAAAGCGGAGGCGCGTGATGCGAATGCGATCGGGCTCGAGATAGAAAAAGGCCCCCGGTCGAAACCGGAGGCCTTCCAATCACCTAGAGCGCAAAAACAGGCGTGAGGGACTCACTGTCGACCGATCGTATTCGCATCACGCCACCACCAGTTGTTGAGAGACTTCATCGTGTTCTTCATCTTGGTGGCTCCTTTCGTGATGCCGTGGCGCGGTCGCACCTTGTTGCTGTTGCGCTGCACTATAGCACAGCAAAGTGTGTGCGGGGAAATCTTTTTTGAAAAGATTTCAGTGGTGTTTCCCGCCGGCCAAAAAGGCGGGCTGGTGCGGGCGGGACGACCCGTGCCGTCCCACCCGCACCAGCGAGGGATTACTCCTTGTTGCGGCGATAGAGGATATAACCGCCTGCGGAGATGACGGCAACGCCAGCGATGGCGAATACGGCCACCATGCGGCCATCAAAACGATCGCCAGTGGTGGGCAGGCCGCCCTTGGTGTTCGTCTTGTTGGTGGTTACCGTGGTCGTGGTGTTGTCCGACTTGCCGGGCTTCTCGGGCTTGGTGGTGGGCTGTTCGGGCTTAGCGGGCTGCTCAGGCTGCTCGGGGGTGCCGGGCTGCTCGGGCTTGCCGGGCTGCTCGGGGGTGCCGGGCTGCTCGGGAGTGCCGGGCTGATCCGGGGTGACCGGGTCGGTGGCAAGGGCGTCCTTGGCGTAGGTGATGGACTCCTTGAGGCCCTTGGTCTCGGTGTTCAGGTCGCTCGGGGTGAAGCGCTCGTCAAAGTTTCCGGCCTTCTGATAAGCGCGCATCTCCTGGAGCAGGGCCTTGCACTTCTTGTAGGTGTTCTCGGTGGCAGCCTTGCCTGCCTTGTTGGCCAGAGCGGTGCGACCCTCGGTGGTCGTCTCGGCCAGCATAGCGGCGTCAACTTCCTTGTTCTGCTCGATGAGCTCGTTCTGGAGCGCGTCGAGGTAGGTGCGGACACTGGTACCAAGGGTGTCAGGGTTCTCAAAGCAGAGCGAGCTGATGTCCATGAGGACGTAGTTAATGGAGTTCTCGGGCTCCTCGTTGTACACGACGTCTTTCGCATTGCAGTGGTCGAAGGAGACGGTCTGATCGCTGAAGTAGGGGCTAACTTCAGTTATCAGAGCGGAGTACAGCGGGATGGCGACAGAGTACGCGGCACGGGAGAGCATTTCCCACTGGATGGTAGCGACTTCGGGATCATACCCGCGACGAATCT
>USOF01000049.1 GCA_900556285.1 uncultured Collinsella sp.
CGTCAGATTGCCGCTTAGGGGCGTTTGCAGCGTCGAGCCGTTACGCGGTTTGGCAAAACCGCGTAACTTCTACAGCTGGCGCAGGCCCTCTTCCAGGCCGGTCTTGCTGTCGGTCTTCTCGTCGCGCATCTTGATGGCGCGGGCGGGGACACCGGCCACGACGGCGCCGGCGGGGACGTCCTCGACGCACACGGCGCCGGCGGCAACTACAGCACCCTTGCCCACGTGCACGCCTTCCAGGACCACGGCGTTTGCGCCGATCATGACATCGTCCTCGATGATGACGGGCGTGGCGCTGGCGGGCTCCACAACGCCTGCCAGCACGGTGCCGGCGCCGATGTGGCAGTTCTTGCCCACGGTGGCGCGACCGCCCAGCACGGCGCCCATATCGATCATGGAACCCTCGCCGATAACGGAGCCGATGTTGATGATGGCGCCCATCATGATGACGGTACGGTCGCCAATCTCGACGCGGTCGCGGATGATCGCGCCCGGCTCGATGCGGGCGTTGATGCCCTTAAGGTCGAGCATGGGCACGGCGGAGTTGCGGCAATCGTTTTCAACGTCGTAGTAATCGATGGAATCGGCATTGGCGTCCAGGATGGTCTTGAGCTCGTCCCAGTCGCCAAAGACGGTCTTGCCGCGACGGCCGCCGTAGACATGTGCGTCGCCCCAGGCAACCTTCATGCCCGGCTTCTCGCGCACGTACAGCTTGACGGGCGTCTTTTTGGGCGCGGTGGCGATGTAGTTGATAATCTCCTGTGCATCCATCTCGGCTGCGTTGCTCATTTGCTATCTCTCCTTTGGGTGGATTCGGTTGATACCTGGTTAGGCAAACATGACCTTGTCGAACGTATAGAAGCCGAGTTCGCGGGTGACGAGCTTCTGCGCGGCTGCCAAGGCGCCGTTGACAAAGATCTGACGGCTCGTGGCGCGGTGGGTGAGCGTGACCTCCTCGTCCTGGCCAAAGAAGCTCACCTCGTGCACGCCGGCGACGGTGCCGCCGCGCAGCGAGTGCATACCGATTTCCTTGGGATCGCGTGCTCCGCACATGCCCTCGCGGCCATAGACGGGGTGGTAGCCTGCCTCGGGCTCGGCTTCGACGACGGCGTCGAGCAGCAGCTTGGCAGTGCCGCTGGGGGCGTCGACCTTTTGGTTGTGGTGCGTCTCGACGATTTCGCAGTCAAAGCCGGGCAGCTCGCGTGTGGCCTGCGCTACCAGATGGCGCAGGGCTGCGATACCGATGGAGTAATTGCCCGAGTGCATAACGCGGGTGTTCTGGCCCAGCTCACGCAGGCGGTCCATCTGCTCGGGGGTGTAGCCTGTGGTGCCTGAGACCAACGCCGCGCCCGTGCGCTCGACATAGGCGACGACGGCGTCGAAGGTCGCGACGTTCGAGAAGTCGATGATGACGTCGGCAGCCGGTGCGTTCTCGAGCTCGCTCAAATCGAAGCCAATCTGGGCCACGATATCAAAAACGGGCTGCCCGGCGGCGTCGACAATGCCTTCGGCGGTAGTGCGGATGAGCGAGCCCATGCGGCCCGTTCCCATAATGACGGTCTTAATCAAGTAGACCAGCTCCCTTCAGAGCATCGGTAAGTGCGGCTCGCGTGTCGTCTGCCATGGGGCACAGCGGCATACGGTAGTTTGCCTCGATCATGCCCATCTGGGCGAGCGCTTCCTTGACGGGGATGGGGTTGACCTCGCTAAAGAGGGCGTTGATGAGCGGCTGGCCGGCAATCTGGATATCGCGGGCGCGCGCTACGTCGCCGTCCAGATAAGCGCGGCACATGTCGTGTACAAGCTGCGGCTGCACGTCGGCCCACACGCTGATGGTGCCCGAAGCGCCCAGGCTCATGAGCGGCACTGTGAGTGCATCCTCGCCCGAGTACATGCGGAAATCGTCGGACAGCAGGTGGGCGATCTTGGCCGCGTAGGCGACGTTGCCCGAGGCCTCCTTGATGCCCATGATGTTGGGGTGCGCGGCTAGGCGCTCTACGTTGCGCTCGCTGATACCGCAGCCGCAGCGGCCGGGGATGTTGTACAGGATGCAGGGGATGTCAACGGCATCGGCGACGGTCTTAAAGTGCTGATAGATACCCTCTTCGTTGGACTTGTTGTAGTAGGGGGTAATGAGCAGCAGGCCGTCGGCTCCCAAGCCCTGGTAAGTAAGCGACTTGGTGAGCATGGTCTGCGTGGAGTTGGAGCCTGAGCCGGCGATGACGGGGACGCGTCCTGCAACATGCTTGACCACGGCGGCGACGACGGAGTTGTCCTCGTCATCGGTCATCGTGGCGCTCTCGCCGGTGGTGCCCAGGGTGAGAATGGCGTCGGTGCCATTTTGCAAGTGGAAATCGATAAGGCGCTCGAGCGCGTCAAAGTCGACACTGCCGTCCTTTTTAAACGGCGTAACCAGGGCGACGATTGAGCCCTCGAGATTGCGGATGTCCATGTTCTTCTCCTTCGCCTCCGCGATCTGGATGCGTTTGTTCCATTGAGCTGCGACTGCCAGGCGCTCGTCTTGGGCGCGACGGCGGGCGCTTTCGGCGCGCGACTTGGCCAGCAGCTCTCGGCCGCACGGCAGCACGTCGAGCGTGGAAAAGTAATCGCCCGGGCGCTCGGCGCGGCGGATGAGGTCGGCCGCGCCATCGGGGCGCAGCAGGACCTCGGCGGAGCGCAGACGTCCGTTGTAGTTGTAGCCCATGGAGTAGCCATGCGCACCGGTATCGTGGATTACAAGCAGGTCACCCATGTCGATATGCGGCAGCTCGCGGTCGATGGCGAACTTATCGTTGTTCTCGCACAGATTGCCCGTGATGTCATAGGTGTTCGTGACGGGCGCCGTGGCCTTGTCGGCGCCGCCCGGCTGACCCATCACCGTAATGTGGTGGTAGGCACCATACATGGCAGGGCGAATCAAATCGACGGCGCTTGCATCGACACCGATATAGTCCTTGTAAATCTGCTTCTCGTGGATAGCCTTGGTGACCAGACAGCCGTAGGGGCCCATCATAAAGCGGCCCATCTCAGTGCAGATGGCCACATCGCCCATGCCGGCGGGAACCAGGATCTCGTCGTATGCCGCGTGTACTCCCTCGCCGATGGCGCGAATGTCATTGGCCTGCTGCTCGGGCAGGTAGGGGATACCCACACCGCCGGACAGATTGATAAAGGCGACATGTGCACCGGTCTCGCGCTCCAGGCGCACGGCAAGTTCAAAGAGGATTCGCGCGAGCTTGGGGTAGTAATCGTTGGTGACGGTGTTGCTGGCAAGGAAGGCATGGATGCCAAAGTCCTCGGCGCCCTTGGCCTTGAGCATGCGGAAGGCATCAAAGAGCTGCTCGGTGGTCATGCCGTACTTGGAATCGCCCGGGTTGTCCATAATGCCGTTGGAAAGCTGGAACAGGCCGCCCGGGTTAAAACGGCAGCTCACCGTCTTGGGGATGGGTCCCGCGACGCGCTCGTAAAACTCAATGTGGCTGATATCGTCGAAGTTGACGATGGCGCCCAGCTTGTCGGCAAGCTCAAAGTCTGCCGCCGGCGTGTCGTTGGACGAGAACATGATGTCATGGCCGGTGATGCCCAGCGAGCGGGCGATCATGAGCTCGGTATAGCTCGAGCAATCGCAGCCGCAGCCGTATTCGTTGAGAATTGAGATAAGGGCCGGGTTGGGGTTGGCCTTGACGGCAAAGTACTCCTTAAACCCCGGGTTCCACGCAAAGGCGTCGCGCACTTCTTGCATGTTGCGGCGGATACCCGCCTCGTCGTATAGATGAAACGGCGTGGGGAACTGCTCGACGATATGCTCGAGTGTCTCCTTGTCCACAAACGGCTGCTTGGCCGCATATGCCTCGTTGGGGGTCAATGCCATGTCCCGTAAACCTCGCTATCCAGACGGCGCCATCTGCGCATCGAATCCGCATAGCGTGGACCCAATGTCCGGATAGCGCTCCCGCATTGCTGCAGACAGTCCTGCGAGTGTTTCCCGCAGGCCCACCAGGCTGTTCGTGCCCGAAAAACCCAGTTCGGCGGGTTTCGCCTCCCCGCGGGGTCAAAGTCTGCCGACTCGCCCGCGGCTCTTCGTGCCCGCGCCTCTATCAAGTGGTAAAGACCCTACCACGTTGCACTTTACCAAACAAGAGTATTCGTATATAACGTTTAAAAAATGCAGCATCATGCTAGAAACGAGGGCGCCACAATCCTGCGTCACAATAGGTGACAACTGAGTTGCCCCATGAAAGGAATCCCCATGACCGAGCTCCAAGAACTCCGTCGCTATCGTCGCGACCTGCATCGCATTCCGGAGCTCGACTTCGATCTTCCGCAAACTATCGCCTATATCGAGGGCGTGCTCGCTCCGCTTGCCTGCGAGGTGATCCATCCGTGCCCTAGTTGCGTGTGCGCTTTCTTCGACGCTGGCACGGGTGCCTCGCATGCCACGGCGATTCGTGCCGATATGGATGCGTTGCCTATTGCGGAGACGACGGGCGCCGCTTTTGCCTCGACGCATCCCGGCAAGATGCACGCGTGCGGCCACGACGGGCACATGGCTATGGCCCTCGCGGCGGCAACTTTTGTCGACCGTACGATTCGTGAGCAGCCGGGCGTTATTAAGCGCAACGTGCTTTTTGTGTTCCAGCCGGCCGAGGAAACAACCGGTGGCGCTAAGACGGTATGCGAGAGCGGCGTGTTCGAGCGCTACGGGGTCGACCGCATCTTTGGCTTTCACGTGTGGCCCGATCTTCCTGCCGGTACGCTGGCGAGCTGTCCCGGTCCGCTGCTGGCGCGCTCGAGCGAGACGCACATTCATATCCATGGCACGAGCATCCATATCGCCAAGACCTACGGCGTTCCAGTCGAGGAATCACATGACGCAGCGCTGGCGGCGGCAAAGTTCCTGGTTGCCGAGCGCGAGCTGATGGACGAGCTGGGTGCCGATGAGCCCTGCATCGGTAAGTTTGGCCTGCTGCAGGCCGGCACCGTCTGCAATGCGGTGGCGGGGGAGGCCCATGTTGCCGGTAGCTTGCGTGTGTTTACGGACGCCATGTTCGACCGTGCGCGCGAGGGCGTACGCCGTGCGCTCGACGAGGCGTGCACCGCAACGGGCTGTACGTACGATCTCGACTTTGCCGAGGGCTATCCGCCAGTCGATAACGACCCCGAGTTGTTTGCCCACATTGCGCCTGCCTTGCCCGAGCTGCAACTTGTGGACGAGCCGCTGTTAATTGCCGAGGACTTTGCTTTCTATCAGCGCCATCTGCCGGGCGTGTTCTTCTTGCTGGGCACGGGCGTGCCAGAAGGACAAGAAAACCCGATCGACGCTGATGACTGCCCAGCCTATGCGATGAGCGCCCTTCACACCGATGCCATGCTCTTCGACGAGGAAATCCTACTCAAAGGCCTCAATGTCTACAAACGATTGCTTGACTTGGAGTGATGATGAGGCGCCGACAGACTGCCGTGTATAGTCCTGGTGGGTGCGGGTGCGGCCTGCTGCTGCTTCCGGTTATTGCTGTGAGCATTGGCGTGATGTTTGCGCTTGCCGGGTTGGCAGCAGCGGCACTCGTGTTGCTGATTGTGGCCATTGGCGTGACGATTTGGCTCTATCGTTGCCGCGAGCAACGTCGTGCCGACGGTAAAACCAATGTCGGCTGGGTTGTATTCCTGGTCATTGCGTACCCGCTGAGTGTCAGCTACCTGGTGTTCTTTGTCCTGTTGATGGTCAGTGCCTTTACCGGGGAATCCGTCACGGTGGGTTGATGCGCTGCCAGCAGACGGTTGCGCAAAGTGCGTTTGCTCAACGTTTGGATAACTGCATTGGCCGTTTACCGCAGCCTTAGCTCTCAGCTAATGAATTCAAGTTTAATCCTTCCTACGATGTGCTGTGTGCCGGCACGGTAGCCGGATCGTAGGAAGGATGAATAATGGCAAAAGAGGGAAAGAAGCCAATCGGTAAGATTGTCCTAGGCATCATCGTGGTGCTGGTTATTGTCGGTGCCGTGGGCTCTATGGGCGGCAACTCAACCGATTCGTCTGCGAGCGATTCGGCAAAACCTGCCGAGACGACACAGCGGGCTAAGGAGCAAAAAGAACCGCAAGAACCGTATACCATTGCTGACGAGGCTGAAGACACTTCCAATCAGTTTACCTATAAGATCACGGGCACCCTGACCAATAACACGGACAAGGAAAAGAGCTACATTCAGATTGAATATGTTCTGTATGATGCCGATGGCAACCAGGTTGGAACGGCTCTTGCAAACACCAATCATCTGAAGGCGGGCGGCTCCTGGAAGTTCGAGGCGCTGGGTACGGTGTCTCCCGACCAGGTTGCTAGCTGGGAGCGTTCGGACGTAAGCGGTTTCTAGCATGTTGCATGCACTGGGGGAGGTGAAGACGTATGTCCGATAAAAAGCTGACCGAGGAGTTGCTCAATGAGCTTCTCGATGCGCCGAACATCGATGGCTATATCAGGGAGCACGACTTTGCCGCCCCGTCGCTTTCGGACTACCTGAAGCAGCTACTGCAGGAAAAGGGCTTGGAGCGCTCGCGCGTGGTCCGTATGGCTGATCTCAATGAGACCTTTGGCTATCAGATCTTTACCGGTGCGCGTCATCCGAGTCGCAATAAGGTGCTGCAGATTGCCTTTGCGATGGCGCTGACGCTCAAAGAGACCAACCGTGCGCTGACGGCTGCCGGGGTAAGCGTCCTTAACTGCAAGGACCGCCGCGATGCGATTATCATCTTTTGCATCGATCGCGGGTGCAGTCTCCAAAAGGTCAACGAGGAACTGTATCGCTTTGGCGAGGAGACGGTGAGTTAGCGGCTGATATCTGAGCCGGTAGAGCTGTCGAACAACGATGCAAACGAACGGGGCGCGGATGCCATGGGGTGTCTGCGCCCTGCGCTATGATGGAGGCTATGGATACTCAGAGCCCAACATATTCCGATGACGAGCTGACCGCAGCGCTTGCCGAGCACCTGGCGTCGCTCGATCGCGACGACAGCTATCGCGTGGAGCGTGTACTTAAGCGCTCGTCCGTTGAAGCAACCGAGCTCGTGTACTTTGAAGGAACCGGCGGTGGTTCGCTCGGCCCCTTTGTCCGTAAACGCATCGATGCTTCGGCTCAAATCGGCGGGGCATACG
>USOF01000050.1 GCA_900556285.1 uncultured Collinsella sp.
CCCTTCCCCCATCCAAATCTCTGCCAAGGAGGCGGCAGCCCACGCTGCCGAATATCGCCATGAAATACGGATTTATCAAAGTCGCCGCCGCCAGTCCCGCCCTGCGGGTGGCGGATTGCCGCTACAATGCCGAGCGCGCCGCCGAGATGATGCAGCAGGCCGCTGCGGCCGGGGCGCATCTGCTCGTCCTGCCGGAGCTGGGCCTGACCGGCTATACCTGCGGGGATCTGCTGCTCCAGCCCACCCTGCAGCAGGGCGCCCTTTCCGCGCTGCAAACGCTGCTTTCGGTCAGTGCGGAGCTCCCCCTCACCACCATCACCGGCCTGCCGCTTTCGGTGGGAGGCAAGCTGTATAACTGTGCCGCCGTGCTGCATCAAGGACAAATTCTCGGTGTCGTCCCCAAAACCAACCTGCCTAATTACGGCGAGTTCTACGAGGCCCGCTGGTTCACCCCCGCCCCCGCCGGGACCCGCACCATCTCCCTGCTGGGGCAGGAGGTCCCCTTCGGCACCGATCTGCTGTTCTGCTGCCGGGAGCTGCCGGAATATAAATTGGCGGTCGAGATCTGCGAGGACCTGTGGGTAGCCGCGCCCCCCAGCACCCGCCATGCTATCGCCGGGGCCACCGTCTTGGCCAATTGCTCCGCCAGCGATGAAACCATCGGCAAGGCGGAATACCGCCGTTCCCTTGTCACCGGGCAGAGCGCGCGCCTCATGGCCGGTTACCTCTATGCCGATGCCGGCCGGGGTGAATCCACCACCGATATGGTCTTTGCCGGGCACAATCTCATTGCCGAAAACGGCAAGCTGCTGGCCCAAACTGCCCTCTTCACCAATGAGATGGCTATCACCGAGCTGGATGTGTACCGCCTGGCCGCCGAGCGCCGCCGCACCACCACCTGGCCCACCGCTGAAGCGGCCGGCTATACCGTTATTCCGTTCTCCCTGCCGGTGAGCGAGACCTCCCTCACCCGCTTTATCGATCCTCACCCCTTTGTCCCGGCCGACAGCACCGAGCGCCGGGAGCGCTGCGAGGCCATCCTGGCCATGCAGGCAGAGGGACTGCGCCGCCGGCTGGAGCACATCGGCTGCCCCACCGCGGTGCTGGGCATCTCCGGCGGGCTGGATTCCACCCTGGCCCTGCTGGTCGCGGTTCGCGCGCTGGATCTGCTGGGCCGTCCCCGCACCGATATGGTCGCCGTCACCATGCCTGGCTTCGGCACCACCAGCCGTACCCGCTCCAATGCTGAAATTCTTTGTGAAAAGCTGGGGGTCACCCTGCGTACCGTTTCCATTGCGGCGGCCGTCCGCCAGCATTTCCAGGATATCGGCCACGATGAAAAGGTGACCGATGTGACTTACGAAAACGCCCAGGCCCGGGAACGCACCCAGGTGCTTATGGACATCGCCAACCAGCAAAACGGCATCGTAGTCGGCACCGGCGATCTCTCCGAGCTAGCCCTGGGCTGGGCCACCTACAATGGCGACCATATGTCCATGTACGGCGTCAATGGCTCCATCCCCAAAACCCTGGTGCGCTACCTGGTGCGCCACGCCGCCGATACCTGCGGCGATGAAGCGCTGGCCGCCGTGCTCTATGATATCCTGGATACCCCAGTGAGCCCCGAGCTGCTCCCCGCCGAGGAGGACGGCACCATCGCCCAAAAGACCGAAGATCTCGTTGGCCCCTACGAGTTGCACGATTTCTTCCTCTATCACTTTATCCGCTACGGCTGCCCACCCCGGAAGATCCTCCACCTGGCCGAGCTGGCCTTTGCCGGCCGCTACGACCGCACCACCATCCTAAAGTGGCTGCGTACCTTCTTCCGCCGGTTCTTCCAGCAGCAGTTTAAGCGCAGCTGCCTGCCCGATGGTCCCAAGGTGGGCTCGGTGACGCTCAGCCCGCGTGGCGATTGGCGTATGCCGAGTGACGCCAGCTCGCGTCTGTGGCTTGCGCAGATCGACGCGCTCAATCCAATTGACTAAGGTTGGCTAAATTGAACCAATACGGGGGTTGCAAGCGTTACACTTTTGCAATCTGATGGCCCGTATCGCGCGGCGCTCTTGTCGGAGCGCCGCGTTTTTCATATCGAAAGGTGGCACCATGCAGGCATCGCAGCGTCTCGACCGCTTTGGCGCGGAGGTCTTCGCTTCGCTCAACAACAAGCTTCTCGCGCTGAAGGCTCAGGGCAAGACCATTTACAACATGAGCGTGGGCACGCCCGACTTTAAGCCGTACGACCACGTGGTCGAGGCGCTCACGCAGGCAGCCCAAGATCCCGAGATGTGGAAGTACGCCCTGCGCGACCTGCCTGAGCTTAAGCAAGCCGTGTGCGATTACTACGAGCGTCGCTTTGGCGTTTCGGGCATTACACCGTCCATGGTGCAGTCGTGCAACGGCACGCAGGAGGGCGTAGGCCATTTGGGTCTGGCCCTGCTCGACCCGGGTGACACCATCTTGGTGCCCGATCCTTGCTACCCGGTCTTTGAGGCGGGTGCGAAGATCGCCGATGCCAAGCTCGAATACTATCCGCTGGTTGCCGAGCATAATTACCTACCCTATGTGGCGGGTATCGATCCCGAGGTGGCCGATCGTGCCAAGTATATGATCGTGTCGCTGCCCGCGAACCCGGTCGGCTCGGTGGGCACGCCCGAGGTCTACGAGGAGATTATCGCCTTTGCCCGCGAGCATGATCTGCTCATCGTCCATGACAACGCCTACTCGGACATCGTGTTCGACGGCGAGCCGGGCGGCAGCTTCTTGCAGTATCCCGGTGCGCTTGAGGTGGGCGTGGAGTTCTTCTCGCTTTCCAAGTCGTTTAACGTCACCGGTGCCCGCATCGGCTTTTTGGTCGGTCGCGAGGATGTGGTCTCTGCCTTTGCCAAGCTGCGCAGCCAGATCGACTTCGGTATGTTCTTCCCGATCCAGAAGGCTGCTATCGCCTGCCTGAACGGTCCGCGCGATGAGGTCGAGGCGCAGCGTCTGAAGTACCAGGAGCGCCGCGATGCCCTGTGCGACGGTCTTGAGGGCCTGGGCTGGGAGCGTCCCAACGCGCATGGTTCTATGTTTGTGTGGGCCAAGCTTCCCGGCGGTCGCACCGATTCCATGGCGTTTAGCGAGGAGCTCATGGAGAAGGCCGGCGTTGTGGTGACGCCGGGCGCGAGCTTTGGCCCTTCGGGCGAGGGGCACGTGCGTATGGCACTGGTCCTGCCGCCCGATCAGATCGCTTTGGCTGTCGAGGCCATTCGCGAGGCGGGCCTGTATTAGGGATTCGTTTCCGTGAGTCAATAGCTCGAAACCGATTTCGTGCAGTTATTATACGAATTCTGCAAACAATTTCGGTAAACGGTCGATATTTGGCTGCAATAGGAGCATAATCAAAGTCCCGATTGGATGTATTGGGATTACGGCAAGCCGCTCGGGTCGTCCTGGGCGGTTTGTTTGTGGAGAGAGATGGGAGTTTGTAATGGTTAACGAGAAGAAGGTCGCTATTGTCGGCTGCGGTTTCGTCGGTTCGTCTTCGGCGTTCGCACTGATGCAGAGCGGTCTGTTCTCCGAGATGGTCCTCATCGACGTGGACAAGAACCGCGCCGAGGGCGAGGCCCTGGACATCGCGCACGGCATGACGTTTGCCGAGCCGATGAAGATCTACGCTGGCGATTACTCTGATGTCGCCGATGCCGCCATGATCGTCGTCACCGCTGGCGCTGCTCAGAAGCCCGGCGAGACCCGCCTGGACCTGGTCAACAAGAACGTCAACATCTTTAAGTCCATCATCCCTGAGATTAAGAAGTCCGGCTTCGACGGCATCCTGCTGATCGTCTCCAACCCGGTCGACGTTCTGACCTACGCCGCCATCAAGATGTCCGGCCTGCCCGAGGGCCACGTTATCGGTTCCGGCACCGTGCTCGACACCGGTCGTCTGCAGCAGATGCTCGGTGCCCATGTCGAGGTCGATCCGCGCGACGTTCAGGCTTACGTCATGGGCGAGCACGGCGACTCCGAGTTCGTCGCTTGGTCCAGCGCCCAGGTTGCCGGCGTGCCACTGAGCACCTTCTGCGAGCTTCACGGCCATCTGGAGCACGAGGCTGCCGAGAAGCGTATCGCCGAGGACGTCAAGAACTCCGCCTACACCATCATCGAGAAGAAGCACGCCACCTACTACGGCGTCGCCATGGCCGTTAAGCGCATCTGCACCGCTGTCATGCGTGACGAGCAGACCGTGCTGCCCGTTTCCTCGCTCATGGTGGGCGAGTATGGCCTGTCCGATCTTGCCATCTCCATGCCGACCGTCGTTGGCCGCGACGGCGTCGTCTGCCGCGTCCCCGTGCCGCTGAATGATGACGAGCAGCATGAGCTTACCGCCTCCGCCAAGGCCCTCAAGGACATCATCGACAGCGTCGACTTCTCCTGCTAAATTCGGCTCGTTTGGGCAACAGGCTACAATGAAAGGCGTCCGGGCCACACGGTCCGGGCGCCTTTTTAGTGCGAGGGGGGGTCAGGTTACTTTGCACCACCCCAATGCACCATAGTTGATGGGAGGGCCATGTCGGATTCGCCTAATTTTTTGACCTATGCCCAGACGGCGTTTGATCCGTTTGAGGAACGGCCGTTCTGCGCGGTGGATAGCCTGGTCTTTGCGTGGTTGTCCTATTTGCGTTTGCCGGGTGATATGGCGGAGCTGACGAACTGGCAGGGCCTAGACGTACGCGAGCTGCTGCGCGCCGAGTGCTACCAAGACATGATTGGCGACCTGTGGGATCCGGAGGGGAGTCGTGCCCTGTTGGAGGCTGTGGCAGCAAGCCCTCGCTACCGTGGCGTTCGTGTTTGCGGCTATCGTAGCGTGAGTGATGCCGAGACAACGGAGCAGTTTGCGGCCATGACGTTCCGATTTCCGGCGGGGTTTAGCTATCTTGCCTTCCGGGGGACCGACAGCACGATTGTGGGCTGGAAAGAGGACTTTAACATGGCGTTCCGGTGTCCTGTGCCGGCCCAGGAATCCGCGGCGCGTTATGTAGACGAGGCGGCGGATGCGATTGACGGGCCGCTTTTGTGCGGAGGTCATTCCAAGGGTGGAAACCTTGCGGTGTACGGTGCGGCGATGTGCCCCGATGTCGCCCGTGAGCGAATCGAACGGGCGTATTCCCATGATGGTCCGGGCTTCGTCGAGGAGTTTCTGAGCGGCAACGCCTTCGCTGATCTATCCGGTCGAATCGACAAGACGCTACCTCGGTCGTCGATCTTTGGCATGATGTTCGAGACACAGGAGGACTATGCCATCGTTGAGAGCACCGAGTTCAGCCTGCTTCAGCATAATCCCTTTAGCTGGGTGGTTGATGGTCGCGACTTCGTGTACTGTGAGCGCCTGTCCGCCGGTGCTCGATACGTTGATGGCTCCATTCGCGAGATGCTGCTTGCGGTGTCGCCTAACGAGCGCGAGCGTTTTGTAGATGCGTTGTTCTCCGTGCTTGAGGCTACGGGTGCTGAGCGGTTTGCGGATATCGCTGGGAATCTGCGCGAGAGCCTGCCCGTGATGCTCCAGGCTGCGCAAGGCTTTGACAAGGATACGCGACGCTTTGTCTCGCAGACTATCGTTGCGATTCTTAAGTGTGCGCTTCTGCCCAAACGTCCCCAGATCGACATGCCCGCTGCCGGCAAGAGCTTGGCAGAACAGCTCGAGGCTTGGCAGTCCGAGCTCCTGCGCTAACCATTGGTGCAAAGCAACCTGTCCCCGATGCACCAATCTTCGATGCGCCTGGGGCGGGATCGACCGCTATACTGGTTCGTGCCGAAATCGATCTAGAACGGAATGCCGTATATGAAAATCAATCACGCGATTCTGCATATCCTGGACTTTGACTCTGCCGTCAACGTTATGAGCCAGCGCGAGCTCGATATCGAGAGCCGCACCGTGCGTAATTTCGTAACCACGCACCTGCGGCGCGCTCGTACCTCGGCTGATAACAAGCGTGCCACGTTTGCCGAGAACTCCGCATTCGGCGGCGAGCTCAAGGGCTATTTCTTTGGTGAGCGTGAGTTCGTGGATCTGTCTCAGCAGATTGCGGAGTTCATCTCTTCCGAACTTACCAAGGCCGAGAAAGCCGAGTCCACTGACGTGCTTGTGGCGGACTTTGATGACGATGAGGATGCCCGCTGGTTTGCCGTGATGCTGCTGGGCTCCAAGCAGGCTTTTATGCACGAGGTGGGTCGCGAAGAGGGCGAGGTGCGCAACGACATTGCGCGCCACTACGCCATTCTGCCGAATCCCTCGCAAAAGGTGCCGAGCTATGCAATCGTGCGTGCAAGCACCATGGAGATCGGCTATGTGGATAAGAAGCGCAAGATTGCCGGCGAGGATCGCATGCTCATTCCCGATGGCCTGCTGCAGTGCGACACGGGGGTATCGGGCAAGGAGGTCATCGACACCGTGACGTGTGTGGTCGAGGAAGTCGCCGAGGAGCACGGTGCCAACACGGCTGTAGCACTCGCCAAGGTTAAGGCTGCTGTTGCCGAGAAAGTTGAGGATGACGAGGAACTGCCCCCTTGGGATATCGTCGATGAGGTCTTTGAGGACGAGCCGGTTATCAGGGAGAGCGTGCGCGCGGCACTGACTGAGGAGAAGGTGCCTGAGCGTGTGCCCGTGGAGCGCAAGCAGGTCGAACGCGCGGCGGTGCGCAACCACAAGATCCGTACCGACACGGGCATCGAGATCAGCTTCCCGGCCGAGATGGGTTCGAACTCTGAGTACATCGAGTTTGTCAACGAGCCCAACGGCCTCATCTCCATCGAGCTCAAGAACATCGGAAGTATTGAGAATCGATAAACTGCTCTTGGACGTTGCAAAAAACAAAGGCCGAAGCCTTTTGGGACTTCGGCCTTTTTTGTTTTCGGCTTGGTTGCTGACATTGCGCCGCAGGTTGAGCTCACGTCAGCGAAAACGCCCCTAAGCGAGCAAGGTGACGTGAAAGAGGAGGGAAGCGTACTTCGGTACGCGACCGACGATTGAACGTCAGATTGCCGCTTAGGGGCGTTTGCAGCGTCGGTAGGTTACGGCGTTCTACGAACGCCGTAACCTACAAAGCGTCGGCGCAGCGCTTGCAAATATGTGCGTGGCCGTTGTACTCGCCGACGGTGGTG
>USOF01000051.1 GCA_900556285.1 uncultured Collinsella sp.
GTTGCCGGTCATCGAACGGCAGCTGTAGTGGCCGACCTCGCGGACGGTGCACAGAATGAGCGGGTACTCATCGTCGGGAAGCTCGGAGGGCGCCTCCCAGTCGTGCGCCATCAGGTTGGCGCGACCGTCCTTGGTGGTGAACTTGCCACCAGCGAACATGTCGGACGTACCGTGGTCGTTCACACCGGTGCTCTTGACCGGCCACTGGGCGTAACCGCCCTCGGGAGCCATCTTCTCGTAGGTTGCGCCCACAAAGTTGGGGCACAGGCTAATGCACTCGTTCCAGATCTGCTCGGTGTTGTCGTAGTGCATGGGATAGCCCATGCGCGTAGACAGGTCCGCGAAGATCTCCCAGTCGTGGCGGCACTCGCCCTTGGGCGGAACGGCCGCGTCAAAGTGCTGGAAGCTACGGTCGGATGCGGTAAAGACACCCTCGTGCTCGCCCCAAGAGGTGGCAGGCAGGATGACGTCGGCGAGCATGGTCGTCTGCGTCATAAAGATGTCCTGGCAAATGAACAGATCCAGCTCGGAGAGCGTCTTGCGCATACCGGCCGAATCGGGCTCGGTCTGCACCGGGTCCTCGCCGTAGTTGTAGAAGCAGTGCACCTTGCCCTCGTCGACCAGGTGGCCCAGATCGGTGAGCTTGTAGCCCTCCTCGAGCGGGAGCTTTTCCTCGGGCACGCCCCAAGCTTTGGCAAACTTGGCACGCACTGCGGGGTCGGTGACTTTCTGGTAGCCAGGGTACAGGTTGGGCAGCATGCCCATATCGCAGGAGCCCTGGACGTTATTCTGACCGCGCACGGGCGCGAGGCCGGAATTGGGTTTGCCGATCTGGCCGGCAACGCAGGCGATGGAGGCGATGGTGTGCACCGTCTTCAGGTTCTGCTTCTGCTGGCATACACCCATGCCCCAGCCAATGATGGCAGAGGGCTTCGCCGTGGCGTACATCTCGGCAGCTTGGTGGATCAACGCGGGCTCGACACCCGTGATGTCCTGTACGGATTCGGGAGTGTAGTTCTTGATGGTCTCCCACCACTCGTCAAAGCCGTTCGTATGCTCGGCGACGAATTCCTTGTCGTAGAGGCCATCGTTGACCAGACAGTTGGCAAAGGCGTTGAGGAACGCAACATTGCAACCGTTCTTGATCGGAAGGTAGAGATCGGCGATACGCGCGGTTTCGATATGGCGCGGGTCGGCGACGATGATCTTGCAACCCTTTTCTTTGGCTCGCACGATACGCCTTGCGACGATGGGGTGCGAATCGGCAGGGTTATAGCCGAAGAGGAAAATGCAGCCCGCATCCTCCATACCGGGGATGGAGCATGACATGCAACCTGAACCAACCGTGTCCATCAGACCGAGGACAGTAGGGCCATGTCAAGTACGGGCGCAGTTGTCCACGCTGTGGGTGCCGATGCACGCACGCGTAAACTTCTGCATGACGTAGTTCGCCTCATTGCCGCCGCCTCGCGAAGAGCCGGTGGTCATGACAGCGTTAGGACCATATTCGTCAATTATGGCCTGCATCTTAGATGCGGTGAAATCCAGTGCCTCGTCCCAGCTTACGCGCTCAAGATCCGCGCCCTTGGTGCGGCGGATCATCGGGTGCAGTACGCGAGGAGTCAAGATCTTGGTGTCGTTGATGAAGTCGTAGCCGCTCATGCCCTTAAGGCACAGCTCGCCCTGATTGGTGATGCCGTTGAGCGGTTCGGTACCCACGACCTGGCCGTTTTGGACCAAGAGGTTAAACTGGCAACCGGCACCGCAGTACGGGCAAATCACTTTATGCTTCTCCATGACACCCTCCTTCCTTTCTCTGCTACCGAATGCTCGGTACTTATTTGACAATCATTGGGCCTGTCGCCCGACGCTTACGCCTCGTTTTCGATGGTGGCGCGGGCACGCTCGGCGGTCAGTTCCGCCAGGCGCTCCTCGTCTACCAGGGTGAGGCCCTTAGTCGGACACGCCTCGGCACACGCCGGACCGCCGGGACGGTCCACGCACAGGTCGCACTTAAGCACAAAGCTCTTGGTCTGCGAACCCACGCGAACGTCGCCCATCAAGACCGGAACCTGCGTGGTCGCAACGCTCACGGCGCCAAAGGGGCAGGCCATGACGCAGCTCTTGCAGCCGATGCAGTTGTCCTCGTTGACGCCGATGCGATGGTTCTTTGGATCAAAGAACAAGGCGCCCGTAGGACAGGCCTTCGCGCACGGGGCATCCTCGCAGTGATGGCAAGCCACCGGTGCGGAGATCTCGTACGTACGCGTCACGCGCAGGCGCGGCGCGGCGATGTTACCGGGGATGTCGTGCGCCTCGATACACGCCGCCATGCAGGTTTGACACCCGATGCAGCGCGAAGAATCGGCTACGACTCGCTTATTACCCATGTTGTTCACTCCCTCCTGAATCCCTTGCCGGAGAGACCCTGTCGACGTTGCCCCGGACCGCCCGTGGTCCGGCATCGGCGTATCGAGCGCATGCGGCGAAACAGGCACTCGGTAGAGTTTCTCCAACGATATACAGGTTAAATATACGCAGTTGCAGAGGGCAAACTTGAGCATAGGCCCTGCAATACGGGTGTATTGCAGGGGTTTTGGCAGGTTGGAATTATTCTCTAGAAGCTATAAAGGTGAGTGTATTACACGCGTAAGCCCAAGAAAAATTTCACGCTCGCTTCTGAAGGATGTAGTACGTTTGTAATGTTGATCGCACTCAATTACTCTAGTGCAATAAAGTAGTAGATATAAAATTGGCTATTACTAGCCGAAGCTGTATTTGGCTATTCATATTGCACGCTCATTAAGGGAGGCCAGTGATGTCATCGACTCAAAAACGAGCCATCCTGCAGGTGCGCATTCGCGAGGAAGACAAGCAGCATGCCGAGCGTCTCTACGACGCCATGGGCACATCGCTCGCCGAGGCCGTCCGTCTTTTTGTCGCACAGAGCATTTTGATGCGCAAGCTCCCCTTTCAGCCGGTCGCCGTGCGCTCAAAGGACGGCACCGCCGCCTATGGATCGCTCAAAGCATATGGGGACCCCAATCGCCGCTCCGAGGAGCGCAATGCCTGGATTGAATACCTTGCTACAGAAACCGACGATTCGATTTTGGGTCCCGAGGAAGTAGATATCCATGAGTAGCACCATCATCGACGAAACCGTCATCCTGCGCTATCTGCTCGACGACGACGAGGTCCTGTCACCGCGCGCCGCCAAGGTCATCGCCACGCGCACCGCTCGCGTCTACCCCGAAATCATCACGCGCGTCGTGGTCACGCTGCGCGACGTCTATAAGGTTCCCCGCGTTGAGATTGCTGCGGCCATGAAAAGGCTGCTCGATGACGTCATGGTTGATGAGCCCACCGTTATCGCCCTTGCTATCAAACTGTTCGGCAAAACGCATATGGACTTTACCGACTGTCTGCTTGCCGCCCGTACCGCCATCTATAACGACGACGTCGTGAGCTTTGGCAAGCCCATCATCCAAGGCATGATCGACTACCGCCACAAGCACCAAACCGCCGCCGATGCTCGCGACCGCGCCGCCGAAGCCCGCAGCCAGAGCACCGACGCCACCATCGACAAACTCCGCCACCGCCCCCGCAGCTAACCCCATCCCCTCCTTAGTTGCGGTGAAATACGGACTGTTTTATGTCTCTGAGTAGCCTTTAGTCCGTATTTCACCGCAACTTATTGTTGGGCGGCGGAGTCGGTTGTCTCTGCTATCAGGAATCCGCAAAAGGCTTTGTAGTTGGGATACCGTAGCCGCGCATCATAGCGCCAAACTCTTCGACATCATATGTGTCCGATAGCTTGAAATGAATGACGTTATGACCCATGGCACGTAAGTTCGCATCGCGCAATAAGGCGGCTCGATAGGTTTTTGCCGCAGCATGTTCCAAATCTTTTTGAGTTTCGTCCTCAAACTTACCCAAACCATGAAGCTCTGCCAACATCCATGACCCATCTGGCATCCGCCAACCATAATCTGCCAGATAATAGCCGGCATTTCCTGGTCGAGCAATCTCAACCTGAAGCTCAGGCGCAACGACTCCAGCAAGGATCATTGCCGCTCGCGCCTCGGACTCTCCCCCGTTATCCGACCTCCCGTCCATATGCTCGAACACGCCAAACGCACGGGCGATGCCATGCAAACCGCGACAATTGGCCTGTGCATACGCACGCAGCTCCTCGCGGTCGACATCATACTCACGAGCCAATCCATCGGCGTAGCCAAGCGCATACCGAAATGCACTCGCGCGGGCAATATCGACCACCGTCCGATAGGGGTCCGTCAGCGTAAACGGGCCGAGCCGCCATAACTCACCTGGGCGCCATCGACGATACTCAACGAACTCATATGTATCGCGCCTGGTAGATCTCGGCAACAACATCTGAACGGCATTAAGCAGCGAGTAAGCAGAGCCGATACCGTACAGCAATGCCGCCGTTGAACCGCAGAAAATGGCATCCGGTTCGACGGTCGCAATAGCAGATGCAAGCTGGAAAATGCGGGCTTCCACGTCAAGGTGGTTCCAATAAACAGGATCGGCGTACACATGGTTATAGAGTCGAATTAAAAGCTCTTCCTGCATAAGCTCACGCGCGCGCCGCTCATCCCAAGGATCAGTCGTTATCAATAGCTGCTCGTCATGATGAATCCCGAGAGCGGAAAACAGCATCTTGGCATATGACTTCGGAAAATGTTTAGCTTTATTGGACATGACCCGCACCATAACAGTCAAGAACGAGTGAACGCCTTTACGCTATCGCAGAACGGCATTTAAATACCTTGCCAAAAGCTGACAGAAAGCTTGACGTCGCAGGTCAGAGCTTCAAAAAATATTTCCACTCTCGGTAGACGGTCGCTACGAGCCTCCCAACGGCATCAAAATCCACCCTTACAATTAGTTGCGGTGAAATACGGACTACATGGGCCATAAAAGCCGAAAAACAGTCCGTATTTCACCGCAACTTAGAAGGGGATGTGGGGTCCCCGGCATGTATATGAAAATGGCTCTGGTCCTAAAAGGAATCAGAGCCATTCATCTATCTTGTGGAGCGGGCGACGGGAATCGAACCCGCGTCATCAGCTTGGAAGGCTGGGGTTCTACCATTGAACTACGCCCGCAAGATATGGTCGGGACGACAGGATTTGAACCTGCGACATCCTGCTCCCAAAGCAGGCGCGCTACCAAACTGCGCCACGTCCCGAAGGTGTTGAGCAGCTAAGGTCTAAACCTTGCGTGTCCCAAAGCGAAGGAAATTATAGGGGAGACTTCGCGCCTGTGCAAGCGACGATACCCTAGCTCCTCGAATGTGCGACAAACTGGCTATGGGCCAGGCCGATCACAAACGCCACCACGGCGACTGGCGCCCACGCGGCACCGATATCCGCCAGGGGCAATGCATCGAACGGCAGCCACGCGCCCGCAAAGAACGCGTCGCGAACCGAGGTGATCACACTCTGCACGGCAACCACGCCGCCGACCCAGACCCACACCTGCGGATGAGCGTCGCAAAAGCCGTGCACCAGGCCCATCAGTACCAGCACGATGGCGACGGGATACAAGGCGTTGAGCATGGGCACCGAGAACATGAGGATCATGTCGAGGCCCACGTTGGAGAGCACGCACGAAAACGCCGCGAACACAAAGGCGAGAATCGCAAAGGGACGGCGCATAGCCTCCTCGGAAGCCTCCGCTCCCCCTTCGACCACATACGTCTCGCAGAAGTAACGCGAGCAGCAGCTGATGAGGCCGATGCACACGTTCATGCAGGCGAGGAAAAAGATCGCAAAGACCACGACCGTGCCGACAAGGCCAAAGTGCATGGAGGCAGAGCGGGCGAGGATGGCGGCGCCGTTAGTGGCATCGGGCATGACCGTGCCGAGCTGCATGCCGGCAAGCGCCAGGCCGCAGTAGATGACGGCCATGAGCACACCGGCGATCACACCGGAGCGGGAAATCTCAAAGGCCACGCGCTTGTCATCGGTAACGCCCAGCTCGTGGATGGTCTCGGCGATGATGATGCCGAAGGCGAGCGACGCGAGCAGGTCCATGGTCTGATAGCCAGTCAGAAAGCCTTGCACGGCGGCGCCCGCATCGTAGGGAGCCTGAGGCGCGGCAGCCGGTCCCAGCGGCGAGATCACGGCAGCACCCACAACCAGCACGATGAGCGCGATAAGCGCGGGGCCCGTAATGCGACCGAGTACGCGCGTGATGACGCCCGGACGCAGCGTGAGCGCAAACGCAACCACGAAGAACCCGATGGCAAAGACCAGGCGAGCCGTGCCGAGCGAAACGCCCTCGGGCAGCAGCGGCACCAGCATCTCGAAGGCCGTGGAGCTCGTGCGCGGAATGGCCAGGCACGGGCCGATGGCCAGATACACCGCCGCGACAAAGAACTCACCAAACTTGGGGTGCACGCGACCGGCAAGCTCGCGCGCCGTTCCGGCAAGCGCGACGGCGATAAATCCCATGACGGGCAGGCCGATGGCGGCAATCAGAAAGCCGAGCATGGCGACCGGCGTGGCAGAACCTGCCTGCAGCGCCAGCAGCGGCGGAATAATGAGGTTGCCGGCGCCAAAGAGCATCGAGAACAAGGCGATGCCGACGGTGACGACATGGTCGGAGCGCAGACCGCGCGAGGCGGATGAAGCCATGGGACCACCTTTCGAGTCGAAACAAAAACGGGACGGGCAAAAACACCCGTCCCGCAAGTATAAACGGTCTAGCAGCTTTAGCAGGCTAAATCGCGCAGAGCATCGATAGCCGTGTCGACTTCTTCGGTCGTGTTGAAATACCCAAACGAGAAACGAACGACGCCCTGGCGCTCGGTCCCCAGCGCACGGTGCATGAGCGGGGCGCAATGGGCACCGGGGCGCGTTGCAATCCCCCACCCTTGCATGAGCGCATCCGAGATCTCAGCCGAATCGATATCACCCACGTTGAGCGAGACGATCGCCGAGCGCGCGGGTTGGTCAAACGCACCGTAGAGCTTAATCCCCGGAATCTTGCGCACACCGGCAACTGTCTCTTATACACATCTCCGAGCCCACGAGACTCCTGAGCATCTCG
>USOF01000052.1 GCA_900556285.1 uncultured Collinsella sp.
ATACGAGAGGCTCAGGAGTCTCGTGGGCTCGGAGATGTGTATAAGAGACAGGGGCAACCTTGCCGGCGCCCACGGCGGCAAACAGGTCCTCGAGCTGCTTGAAGTTCAGCTGCTCCGCCACGGCGTTGAGCGCACGCGTGGATCGCGGCGTAGAGATGCCATACCCGCGCTTGCGCAAGTCCTTGGCCAGTATATCGCGGCCGGCAGCAGCGTCGTCGTCCTTGGTCGCGGCGGCAAAATAGCGGCGGATCTTTGACTTGGCGGAAGGTGTCTTAACGATCTTGAGCCAATCACGAGACGGCTTGGAACTCTTGTTGGTCAGGATTTCAACGCGGTCGCCCGTCTTGATCTCGTGCGTGAGCGGGGCCACCGCACCGTTGATCTTAGCGCCGACGCAGTGGTTGCCCACCTCGGTGTGAACGGCGTAGGCAAAGTCGAGCGGCGTGGAACCGGCACGAAGCGCCATGACCTCGCCCTTGGGCGTAAAGACAAAGATCTCCTGGTCGAACAGATCGACCTTCAGCGAGTGCAGGTATTCCTTGGCGTCCGTAATCTCGTCAGAAGCCGCCCAATCGAGCGAATGCTTGAGCCAGTTGATCTGGTCATCCAGACGCTGGGCATCATTGGTCTTAGACGCAGACGATCCGCCCGACTTCTTATAGAGCCAGTGGGCGGCAATGCCGTACTCGGCCTGCTCATGCATCTCATAGGTTCGAATCTGAATCTCGAGCGGGCGGGCCGTGGGGCCGATAACCGTCGTATGGAGCGACTGGTAGTTGTTGACCTTGGGCATGGCGATATAGTCTTTGAAGCGACCGGGCATGGGGTGCCACAGCGTATGCACCGCGCCGAGCGTGGAGTAGCAATCGCGCACCGAATGCGTGATGACACGCAGTGCCACCAGGTCGTAGATCTCGGAGAATTCCTTGCCCTTGCGCTTCATCTTTTGGTAGATGGACCAATAGTGCTTGGAACGGCCATTGATCTGGAAGCCCTCCAGGCCAATGCGGTTGAGCTCGTCGGTGAGCGTCTTGATAGTCTCGGCCAGATAGCGCTCGCGAACCTCGCGCGACTCAGCCACCATGCGCGCAATGCGCTGGTAGGCATCGGGCTCCAGGTAGAAGAAGGACAGGTCCTCGAGCTCCCACTTAATAGAGCTCATGCCCAGACGGTCGGCCAGGGGCGCATACACGTCCATGGTCTCGCGAGCCTTAAACAGGCGACGGTCCTCGCGAAGGGCCGCCAGCGTACGCATGTTATGCAGGCGGTCGGCAAGCTTAACGATAATGACGCGGATGTCCTTGGACATGGCGAGGAACATCTTGCGCAGCGTGAGGGCCTGCTTCTCGTCCATGCTGTCGACTTCGATGTTGGTGAGCTTGGTCACGCCATCGACGAGCTCGGCTACCGTATCGCCAAACAGGCCGGACACATCGGCAAGCGAGGTCTCGGTATCCTCGACGGTATCGTGCAGCAGCGCGGCGCACACCACATCGCAGTCCATCTTGAGATCGGCCAAAATGATGGCCACCTCGACGGGATGGTTAATGTACATCTCGCCCGAGCGGCGCTTTTGGTTGCAGTGCTTCTCGGCGGCAAAGCAATAGGCCTGCTCCACCTTAGAGAAGTCCTCCTCATTCATATATTTGAGGCACAGGCGCTCCAGCTTGTCGTAGCTGTCCGCCATAATCTCGGGCGGCAGCTCATCGGCATGCTTATAGTGCTCCATCTCCGAAAACGGCTGGAGGGTGGAATCATGGGCGGTACGGGCTGCGGCATCCATCGAGGTCCCCTTCCCCTAGGCCCGCGGTACGATCGGGCGGTTAACTTTGGCTAGCATATCAGAAGCGCACGAATCGAGTGCCCAGCTCCGGAAAGCCGAGAACTCCATGCGCGAGCGCAAGCCCTCCAAATAGCGAATTGACCTGCTCAATTGCACGCGGCCGGGGTTTTCGGCCATCGCGATGCGACGAGTGTCGTCAAACCCCGAAACTCGACAGAAACCAAGCTCTTCGAAGATTCCCAGGCCGCTTTCCACCGAACGCTCGTCGACCGGCGTGCGAGCATCGATGGCAAGGCACATCTGCGCGATGTCGATATCGCTCGCGCAGAATGAATCATCCCCGGTTTTGCCGCGGTTGGAGCGCCACATGGTCTGCAGCGCGCGATAGAGCGTGACGAGTTCGTCGCGCTCGGGCGCATAGCAGTCGAGCAGGCGCTCGTTAATGCGGGCGTCGCGCGACGAATAGAGCAGATGGATCACGGCGGGCTGTCCGTCACGACCGGCACGCCCGCTCATCTGGTTGAACTCAATGGCGCCAAACGGCATGTGGTAGAGCACGACATGGCGGATATCGGGCAGGTTGACGCCCTCGCCAAAGGCGGAGGTCGAAACGATGCAGCTGAGGCTTCCGTCTCGGAATGCTTCTTCTACGCGATGGCGGTCGGTGCGCGTAAGGCCAGCGTTATAGAACGCGATACGGGTCGCACAGTCGGGAACGCGTTTGCGTAGTGTCTTGGCAAGCGCCACGGACTGATCACGCGAATTGACGTAAATGACGGTCTTCTCCCCCGTCGCCACGATCGACACTAAACGGTTCTCGCGGCTCGCAAGGTCGCGGTCGTCCTCGAGCTGCAGGTTCTCGCGCACCGTCTCGTCGACCACCGTGCGAGTGATCGGCAACATGCGGGCAAGCTCGGCCACGACCGGAGCCGTCGCGGTGGCCGTCGCAGCCATAACGACCGGGTCGCCCAGGGCTTTGAGGATATCGGGCATGTCGAGATAGGCGCTGCGGTCGCCGCCCTTGGCAAGGCCGGCGTGGTGCGCCTCATCGATAACGACAAAGCCGATGCGGCCCGAACGCGCGAAGCGGTCACGGTGGATAGACAGGAACTCGGGCGTCGTGAGCACGATACCGGTGCGGCCCGAAGCCAGGCCGGCGAACACGTCATCGCGCGCCGCCTCCACGGTCTCGCCGGTCAGCACGCCAACGCCAATGCCAAGCGATGCCATCGTCGACGAGAGGTGATAGGCCTGGTCGGCAACAAGCGCACGCAGCGGATAGACAAAGATGCTCGCACGTCCGCGAAGCACCGCCTCACGCGCGGCATGTACATGGAAGATGAGCGACTTGCCGCGCCCCGTTCCCATAACGGCCAGAACACTTTGGTGATCGGCTAGGGCATCGAGCGCCTCGACCTGCGCGCGGTGCGGCTGGTTCGAGCCGATAAAGCTATGGATAAGCGAGCGCGTGAGCTCGGTATAGGGAAGCTGGGCGAGCGTCTCGCGCTTGCGCGACTCCAGGCGCAGGCCAGAATCCGCCGGCTGCACGCCATGACGAAGCTCGCATGCCGGATCGTCGACGCCGGGCAGCGTGGTATCGCGGACCAGAACATCCTTGATCATGAGCTTGGGCTTCACACGCCCCTGCCAATGCTCGGCAACGGCCTCGAACACCAAGTCGACAGCGCTATCGCAGTTGATGAGCTTATCGATTTGCGGCACGCGGAACATAATGGCCGGCACGCTCGCGGCGCCATCGGTCGCCACAAAGCGCATGTGCTCGCCGGTCTTACCCACCACGGCGCGATCGCACATCGTCACGCCCTCGGCAGCCAGCAGCGGCACCTTATTACCCTGGCCAAACGGCTCAAGGCGGGAAATCTGCTCTATAGTCTCGATATTCAGCTCGGAAAGGTCGACCGTGGCGGCAACCTCGTCGATGTCTTCAAAGTCCTCAGCGGGAATCTCCGATAGCACGGCGGAAAGGCGACGACGGAATTCATCGAGCTTGGATGCCTCGATGGTCACACCCACCGCACCGGCATGTCCGCCGCGACGAATCAGCAGGTCGGAACAGCGCTCGACGGCGTCAAACAGGTTAACTTTGCCCACCGAGCGACCAGAGCCGCGCGCGATACCGTCCTCGATCGAGAACAGCAGCGCCGGCACGTGATAGCGGTTGGTCAGACGGCTTGCCACGATGCCCTTGACGCCCTCGTGCCAGCCTTCGCCGCCCACAACGATCGCGCGCCCGCCGTCATAGGTCTCCTCGACCTTTGCCATGGCATCGCGCGTGAGCTCCGCCTCGATCTCACGGCGCTGGCGGTTGATTTCCTCGAGCTCAGCCGCCAGCGCGCTTGCTTCGATGGGATTGCGGGCAAGCAGCAGGTCGAGCGCCAGCTTGGGATCGGCCATGCGGCCGGCAGCGTTTAAGCGGGGAATGAGCGAGAATGACAGGCCATCCGCCGTAATGCTCGAAAGGTCCGCCTTGGCAAGCGCGGCAAGCGCGATATAGCCGGGGCGAGCGGTTACGCGCATCTGCTGGATGCCCTCGGCAACCAGCGCGCGGTTCTCGGGCGTGAGCGGCATCATGTCGGACACGGTGCCCAGCGCCGCGACCTCGATTAGCGAACGCCAATACGACGGCTTGCCCAGGCGCTCACCCAGGACTTGCACCAGCTTGAGCGCCACACCAGCACCGGCAAGCTCGCGCGAGGGGCCCTCGTCCTCGAGCTTGGGGTCGGTCAGGGGCACACCCTGCGGCACCTGGTCGGAGGGCTCGTGATGGTCCGTGACCACCAAATCGATCCCCAGGTCCTCCAAATAGGAAACCTCTTCCTTGGCGGCAATGCCGTTATCGACGGTCACGATCAGCTGGGGGCGAGCGAGCTCGTTAACGCGGTCGAGTGCCGCGCGCGAAAGACCGTAGCCCTCATCAAAGCGGTGCGGAATAAACGGCGTGACATCGGCGCCAAACGTGCGCAGCGCCTCGGTCAACAGGCAGGTCGACGTAATACCGTCAACGTCAAAATCGCCAAAGACTGCAATGTGCTCGTGGTTGCGAATAGCACGCTCGACGCGGTCGGCAACGACCGACATGCCCGGGATAATGAGTGGGTCGGCCCAGTCGCGATCGAGCGAAGGCGTCAAAAACAATTGGCCCTCTTTGATGGAGTCAATGCCGTGCGCGACCATAATGCGCGCCACCAGCCCGGGAATGCCCAGACCAGCCGAAAGCTCCTTTTCGAGCTCGGGGTTTTGCTGAGCGACCGCCCAACGATGCGTCGTCTTAAGCGATGACATAGGCACCCACCCCTGATAGGGGCAGGTCGCCGCGATACCTCTCACGGTTCATAGCGATGAGTCCTCTGTGTATGCCCGCTTCGGCAGGCAGATCTGTTGAACGGTTTTATTATACCGTGCAGCGCGGACGCAAAACGCCGCGGTGCGCCGCGGTTTCGGCAAACGATGGCGGTAATGGCCTCGAAATAATCGAGCGTTTCAGCCGCACGGACGCATACGAGCGTCTAGCATATCCATACAAACGAGTTCGCGGATAAAGGGAGTCACGGGACATATGAAGCAATGGGCTGGACTGGGAAAGTTCCTCGCGGGGCATATGCAGATCATCGTTCCGATTTGCGTGGCGCTCGGCGTGCTCTTTCCCCAGCAGATCGGCGTGCTCAAGCCCATTGTTCCCGCCCTCTTCGCCTTTATGACGTTTCAGGGCGCGCTCAGCAACACCTTTCACCAGGTAGCCGAGGTGTTCCACCGTCCGCTGCACCTGATTTTGGCGCTGCTCGTCTCCGCGGTGCTCATTCCCATAGCAGCCTATGCCATGGGGTCGCTGTTCTTTGGTTCCAACCCCAACCTTGTCTGCGGCATCGTGCTCGAGTACAGCGTACCCGTGGCGGTCACTGCCTTTATGTGGATTAGCATGTTCGGCGGCAACGGCCCGCTCGCGCTCACCATCATCCTGACGTCCTCGGTTATCTCCCCTGTGACGATTCCGCTCACGCTTAAGCTCTTGCTGGGTGCCACCGTCTCGATCGATGTGCCGAGCATGATGCAAGACATGGCCTTTATGATCGCCATCCCCGCCGTGCTCGGCATCGTGATCAACGAGCTCACGCGTGGATGGGGACACGAGAAGCTCTCCCCCGCGCTCTCGCCCGCCTGCAAATTCATGATGATGGGCGTTATCGCCTCCAACTCCACCGCCATGAGCGAGTACGTGCTGCACATGAACGCGGTGCGCCTGGAAGTCGCCCTCTTTATTTTGACCTTCGCCATCAGCGGCTTTGTCGTCGGTTTTCTGGTCGCCCGTGCGCTGCATCTGCCATATAGCGAGACGACTACCATGTGCTTTACCTGCGGCATGCGTAACATCTCTTCGGGCGCCGTCATCGCCACGCAATACTTTCCGGGCGAAGTCGTGTTTCCCGTCATGTGTGGAACGTTGTTTCAGCAGGTACTCGCCTCGTTTATCGGGCACTTCTTTGAGCGTCTGACCGGCGAGGAGCGCGCCGCCCAGCGCAAGCGGGTCGAGGCCGGCCGCGACGCCATGGGACGCTAGACTGTCCGCATTACGCGGGTGTTAGTCTTACTATACGAGCGTTTCCAGATGCGCACGCAGGCGCTCAGCATCGACATCGAGCGTGGTCTCAGCATTGACCTGGGCCAAACGATAGCCGACAAAGTAGGGCGAAACCACCCAACGCGGCAGCGCCTTGGCAATGGTCCGACCGCCCAGGTGATAGAAGAACAGGTTGTACGACTCTGCGCGACCACCGTGGTGCTCGTTCAGGATATAGCGCAGAGCTACCTGGACTGCATCGGCGAAGAGATCCGCCTCGGCTTGGTCTCTCGTGTCATCGCTGGCGGCGATTCCCTGCGGGGCTGAAACATTGACCTCAAAGAACCCCATAATCGGTTCGGTTGAGATGTTGACCGAGATTCTCTCCTGTTGCCAGACATTTATGCCTTCGAAATTGGCGGAAGTCAGCGAAGCATAACCGTTTTCCTGCTCCAAACCCACAATCTGCATGTGCGGATGAACGAGACTACCGCCCGAGAGCGGACCCTTGTTCTTGTACATGAGAACGCTGCGATACTGTCGGGAGTCAATCATCCGCTGCCAGCAATCCAGAGCAAACCGCATAACATGATGCAGCTCGTCCGGCGCATAGGTCACCAGGTCGGCGTCGTGGTCGGACGACTCAATCAATACGGTCTGGCGAGTGGCCCGCAAGGTCTTAAACTTATTCTCGAGCCAGA
>USOF01000053.1 GCA_900556285.1 uncultured Collinsella sp.
CCGTTATCTTATTCGGCTGCACCTCTTTTTGCAGCTCGCCCAGCATGGCGTAGAGGCATTTGGAGACCTTTTTGCTCTCCACCACCAGCGAGATGATGTCGATGCCGGAGGGGATATACTCCACGTTGACCTCGTGCTTGGCGAGAATTTCCAGAATCCGCACGAGCGTGCCGGGGTCGCCGGACATACCGGTCTTGGCGATGGTGATGACGGAGAAGCCCTTCTTGCCCGCGATGCCGGTGATGAGCCGACCGTCGTCCACGTCGTCGAACGACTCCATGATGAGTGTGCCGGGGTGGTCGGGGTCGTTGGTGTTGCGGATGTTGAGCGGGATATTCTTCTCGCGCACTGGGAAGACCGTGCCCTCGTGCAGCACCTGCGCGCCGACGAAGCTCAGCTCACGCAGCTCGTTATAGGTGATGCGCTCGATGGGCAGCGGGTCGGGCACGATGCGGGGGTCGGCCATAAGGATGCCGGACACGTCCGTCCAGTTTTCGTACACGTCGGCATCGAGCGCCGCGGCCGCGAGCGCGCCGGTGATGTCGCTGCCGCCGCGGGAAAAGGTGCGGATCTTGCGGTCGGGCGTCACGCCGTAAAAGCCGGGGATGACAACGCTGCGCCCGTCGGCCAGCCGCCGGAGTGCGGCGTAGGACGCCTCCTTGTCGATCGAGCCGTCAAACTGAAAGCGCACCCACAGCTCCGCGTCCAGAAACGAGTAGCCGAGGTAGTCCGCCATGAGCAGGGCGGAGAAATATTCGCCGCGCGACACGAGCTCCTCTTCCGAGATGCCGGCGCGCATCTGCCGGCGCAGCACGTCGAGCTCGGCCTCGATATCGACGTTCAGGCCGTGCAGGCCAAAAACCAACAGGCAAACGATACCGTCCTCGACGTGCTCGACGTCGTGGGCTGGCCGGAGGCGAACTAGCCCATGAAGATCAAGAACAGAAACCGAGGTGTGCTTAGCAGGCTGGTTGCCGTCGCGGCGATTGCCCTTTGTTGCGTTATGGTGCTGCCGGCGGTGGCGCATGCCGAGGACCAGACCGAATTCCATATCACAAACAGGGACGACTTCTTGGCGTGCGTCGCGCTGTCGCGGCAGCGCGACACGTCGCAGTGGCGCGTCTATCTCGATAACGATATCGTTCTTAACGATGCTGATATGAACGCCATTGTTGCGGATACGGTCAAGCACCTCTCCTTTGGCAATAAGGAGCATCCCTTTAAGGGCGTTTTCGATGGCCAGAATCACACCGTGACGGGTCTGAACTACGCCAACAATATGTTGGATCCCGAGCGCGACACGGGCTTTTTTGCCGAGACCGATGGCGCCACCATCAAGAACTTCCTGATCAAGGATGCCAACATTTGGGCCGACTTCCGCGGCGGCATCATCGTGGGCAAGGCCGTCAACACCAGCTTCGAAAACGTCATGGTCATGGAGAGCACCCTGCACGTTACGTGCGCCAACAACATGCTCAACGTTATCACGAACGCCGGCTTCGAAGGCGGCATGATCGCAGGCGAGCTGAATGACTGCAATCTGTACAACTGCGAGGTGCGCGGCGGTCGCGCCGTCCATAACACCACGGCAGGTGTGCAGGCGCTCGGTGGCGAGGGCCTGTACATGGCGGCATTTGCCGGCTACGTTAAAAACTCGACAATCGAGTATTGCCGCGTGACGCCTACGCGCAACGAGGATGGCTCGATTGCCAAGAATGGCATGACCGACGTCATCAATAAATACGATGTGGCCGTCGGCGCCCTGGGCGGCAACAACGTGTACGCCTCGGGTTTTGTGGGCTGCATGGCAGGCGACGCCAAGATTATCGACTGCTTCTCGACGGCGCAGTGCTACAGCTATGCCGCATCATACGTGGGCGTCATCTCCGTGACGCGCGCGTGGACAGGCGGCCTGGCGGGCCGTATTTTAACCAAAGAAGGCAATGAGCTCGTTCGAAGCCACTTTGCGGGTGACCTGAGCTCGCGCCAGTATAATCCAATCGCCGTGATTCCCATTATTCAAAACGATGTGAACCTGGGCGGTATTGCTGCGCGCGCCAACAAGGGTGACGCCACGGTCACCGAGTGTTACTTTAAGCCGAGCGTGAGCCTTTCCGGCAATAGCCAGGGCGATGCGGCCAAAAAGAAAATCCCCTCGTTTGGCGGCGACGGTACCACCAAGGGCGACAGCTATGGTCCTTGGGATGACGAGCGCTACATCACGCGTGAGCTGTGGGAACAGCACGACTACGACTTCTGTGCCGGCACCAAGCGCTCGACTGATAACGATAATGCCCTGGGTGGCCAGCACTACAATGAGTGGGCGATGGATTACAGGCTGAATATCCCCGTGCATGGCCAGAGCGTTAAGGCGACGATCGATTTTCCCGGCGCGGGCACCGCGACAATCGAGAAGACCAAACTTGGCAAAGACCAGGCGACCGCGGATCCGTACGCCTTTGCCGTGAGCGCCGTGCTGGCGGGAACGGCCCAGGGCTTGGCCCAGGGCGATACATCGGTGACGTTCAGGCAGGATACCTCTGCAAAGCCTGAGGGGCTGAGCGAGGCGAACGGCGGCTACCGCTTTATGGGCTGGTTCCGCGAGCCCGACGTGCGTGTGAACCGAATTGGACAAGACAACAGCTGGTTTGATGGCAAGACTGATGCCAAAGCCGCGGATGCTGGCAAGCAGGTCCAGAAGAACGAGGAGCACGACAAAACGTCGACCTATACTGCCGACAACGGTAAGGATCATGACGCGAGTGAGGGCTTCAAGGGCAACGACCTCTTTATCGCTTCGTATGAGGCGCAGGTGCTGTTCTATAACGTTAAGGGCGAGACGCTCGACTGGCATGACGGCGTCAAGCACGATGCTTCAGTGGACTGGTACCGCTATGGCGTCGGTTTGACGCCGGCTGCCCCCGATGATCGCGGCAGCTTGTCGCCAACCGCGACGTTTATTGGGTGGACCACGCAGCCGAACGACGAGAAGAGCATGAACGGCGCCTATGCTGCCATCACCTCTACTCAGCTGGCTGATCTGAAAAACAAGGGAGCATTTTATCCTGCAGGTGGCGAGATCACCGTGGTCGGTCCCACCGATTTCTATCCCGTGTACAGCGACTACGTTTCGAACATCATGACGGTGTTCGAAGGCAATGAGCAGGACAAAATCGACAATGAGTCTCTACGTGACGGCGTTGGCGAAACCAAAGTCGACCCCCAGACTGCCGAGGACGGCACCAGCGTCTACACGGTACAGGTGTGCGACACGGACGGTACGCCCCTGTCCAATGGCGGCAAGCTGCCCGATGGCTATCGCTTCTTGGGTTGGTATGAAAACAAGGGAACCGAGGATGCCCCGCTCGAGGTGCGCGTAAGCCGCGACCCGAGCTACACACTTCCCGCCAGCGTCGATCTGACCGTCCAACATACCTATACGGCGCGCTTTGAGTACCGCGTGGATTATTACGTTCGGGCATTTACAAATAGCGATCTAACAGACAGTAAGAAGTTGTGCTCGATTTGGAATAAATACAAGTCGCCCTTCGAGGAAAACGTCGGCGCGACATATGTTCGTGAAAACATTATCCATTGGGGTGCCGGCACGGACGCCTCCGCCCATGTGCTACACAATGATGAGAATCCAGCAGATAAGTGCACTACCGTTCTCTCTAATGCGACGAAAATCGTTGCGCCTATAAACGCCTACTCCCATAACGTGCGTAACGACAGCGGCGCAAACACTCTCAAGGATATGATTGCCGACACTGATTTTCCGGGAGCTGGAAAACTGAGCGATGAGAAGGTTGCCGCTAGCATCAAAGTCCAATTTCATTCTGCGCATGATAGGTATCACTTCAGTTTTTGGACGCTCGAAAGACCCGGCGACGGTTCTTGGACATATATAAATAATCCTTTTTCGAGTCTCGTTAAAACGACGGAACAATATTATGTTCGCGCTATGGTGACTACGGATGTCACCTTCTATGACAAGTATGACAACGTCAAGCAAACCGCTACTCGACGCTATGAAAGCAACTTGCTTCAACAGAAAACGCCAGAAGGTAAAGACCCGACGTTCCTGTATTGTTATCCGCATCTTTATAAGGACAAGACGGTTAATGATAAGCCCTACGACGGAAAAAAGGGCGACATCAATCCCTACCTGACTCTTCAGGCTTCCCCGACCGATGCTGACATGGCTGTGCCGGGTTATAAGTTCCTGGGCTGGATCTCTACGGCTGAGGTCCAGAAGGACTCTGACGTCTGGAACTATATCTACGACGTCGCCGGCGACGCCTATGTGACGAGTGATCCGGATAAGGCGGCGCCGTATCTGGCAACCGACGCGTCCAAGGTCACCCAGTGGCAGGATGCCTATCCCGTGTACGTAAAGTACGACGTTAACTACACCACCAACCTGCACCGCAAGGGCTTTGACGGAACGCCGGGCATCATCAATGTTCCGCAGTTCGACATTACGCCCCAACTTGTGGTTCAGGAGAACGGCGACGTGGTGGCTACGGTGAGCCCCGACATCAGGACGACGGTGTACGCTGACGGTACCGGTGGCGCCTATCAGCTTAAGAAGCTCGAAATCGAGCTTCCCGACGGAACGGTCGAGCAGCTCGAGCCGACGGACGAAGGCGGCAACACCTATTCCTGTCCCGTGGAGCCCGGCAAGCCTTATACGTTTGTGGCATATTACACGCCTATTGCGGTGGTGTACCACCTGGATGACAACGCTATCGATGGCAAGCTCGCGCAGGAGGGCAAGACGCTCGGCAGCCTTAAGGATGGTATCCCGCTGCCAACGTATAACGTTGGCGACATCGATGCCGCAACGGGTGCATACAACGTCTTCGTGGGCTGGACGGAAACCAAGCCGGCGGCAGGTAGCGGCTATGTCGTTTGGTCGGACGGCCTTCCCATGGTGAATAGAAACACCGTGGTCAAGGCTCCTATGGAGCTGTTCCCGGTCTACCGTGCCAGTGCAGTCAAGGTCCGATCGAATATCGATGCCAATCTGGATGACCCCGATTCCGTACGCTCGCTTACGCGCACCGACTCTGGTGATCAGATTTCGCTGGAGGTAAAAGCTGCAACCGAGGTCGTCGGCAAAAACGGCACCAAGTACGACTTTGTCGGCTGGTCGTGCGACTATAAATCCGATAGCCAATACACCCTGATGACCGACGATGAGAAGTATCCCCTCGAGGGCGGTGAGCCATTTAAGGACGTAACGTATACCGCGGTGTATAAGATCACGCCGTATAAGGTGTGCTATCACGGCGTTGACGGCGCGCCCATCTTTACGGCGACGGTCGACTCGGGCGACGATCGCGCGACAGGCGCCGGCTTTGTCCATAACGTCGAGGTTCCCAAGGTGGATGAGAGCGGCAAACCGGTCTATGACAACAACGGCAATCCCGTGATGGAGCAAAAGTCCGTCGCGTACGACGCGGATGCCTATTCCAAGATCGTTGCGCTGCTCGATGAGCAGGCGGCGGCTGGCGGCAACGTGCGCGAACTCTTCTTGGAGTGGCGATATGTGGGTGCCGATGGCACTGCGAAGTCTTGGGATGAGTTTAAGGGCGATCCGGTCAAGGGAGATATGGACCTGTATCCCGTGACGTATCGTGTGACTGCCAATAACACGTCCGACGCTGCGAACCCCGTAGCCATGACCTCGCGTCTCAAGTGGCTCCTCGATCCAACTGCTGCAAACACGGTCGATGACAATGCCGATAAGGCACCGTTTAAGGCCTGCTTTGCCGAGCCGTTTATGGGAACGCAGCTGATTGTCACAGTTAAGCAGGCGAGCTACGGCCCTGGTACATCCATGACGGAGAAGCCCGTAAACGACAAATACGTCTCACTCTATAGTTTGGGCTCGGGCAATGGATCGTTCGACCTAGCCAATCGTCTGGAGTCCAAGAAGACGGGTGAAGGCGAACAGGGCCCCGGTAATGCCGTGTTCAACTTCGCCCAGACTCACGCGTTGACGATCGTCAAAAAGACCACCGATGCAAGTGCTATGGGGCAGATGTTCCGCTTTAAGGTGACGAAGACGGTAGAGGGAACCTCTCCCGAGACACGCATGGTCGAGGTTAAAGTCGATAAAACGCAGCAGGAAAACGGTGAAACCTGGTATGTCGGCAGCGTGCAGCTTGCCGCTCCGGCGGGTGACTATACCGTCGTGGAAGACACGGCTTGGGCATGGCGCTACCAGGGTGAGCTGAGCACGCCGGGTAAGGCGCCCGGTAAATCTGCCGAGCTGAAGATTTCGTCTGCTTCGAGTGCGGGTGATGCTGTGGTAACGTGCGTCAACACGCGAGCGAAGGACAAATGGGTCGATGGCGGCTCGCGTGCCAAGAATGTTTGGGAAAACGGCACGCTGAGGAGGGAGGACTAGGATGACTAAGCGCAAGCGGATCGTCGCCCTCCTTGTCGGCGTTCTCCTTTTGGCCGGCGCTGCCGGCACCTTTGCGTGGCTTTCGGTTACGGGCGTGCTGGTCAACGAGTTTGGCTTTGGCTCGGTGGCGCCCTCGGTGGACGAGAAGCTCGACAATAATGTAAAGAGCGACGTTGCGGTTAAAAATAGCGGCTCCGCTCCGGCGTACCTGCGTGTTGCGGTGGATATCTACTGGCAGGATAAGGATGGCGCACGCCTGTGGGATGAACCGGTCGAGGGTAACGACTACGCCATTGTGTGGGGCGACGTGCTCAACGCCTCCGCTACTAATAGCGCCTCGTCTTGGGTTCGCTCGGCCGACGGGTTCTACTATTGGACGTCTCCTGTTGCGCCGATGGACAAGACGAAGGGCGTGCTCATCAAGAGTGTGTCCGAGAAGAAGACAGATGGTAAAAACCTAGTCGTTGACATTTCGACCCAAGCAATTCAATCCACGCCCGACGATGCAGTTAAAGAGGCATGGGGTTGCACGGTCGAGGATGGCGTGCTGGTGCCGCCACATGGAGGCTGTCTCTTATACACATCTCCGAGCCCACGAGACTCCTGAGCATCTCG
>USOF01000054.1 GCA_900556285.1 uncultured Collinsella sp.
GCTTATCGCCGAGCTTGGCGATAGCCAGACGACGAGAGTGCAGGTCGCCCTTCTTGGCCCAGGTGATGATCGGATCGACGACCGAACGCAGCGCCTTAGCGCGGGTCTCGGTGGTCTTGATGCGGTCGTTCTCGAAGAGGGCCTTAGCAAGGCTCTTCTTCATGGCCTTGGTGTGGCTCGCATCGGTGCCGAGCTTCAGGCCCTTCTTAACGTTGTGACGCATGGTCTAGTTTCTCCTCAAATATGCGAAGCATTAAGCCTTCAGGCTCAGGCCCATGGACTCAAGCTTGTCCTTCACTTCCTCAATCGACTTAACACCGAAGTTACGGATGTTGAGCAGATCGTTCTCCGAGAACTCAACGAGCTGACGGACCGAGTGAATGCTGGCGCGCTTAAGGCAGTTGTAGGAACGGACGGAAAGGTCCAGATCCTCGATCTGCTTGTCCAGCTCGGCGTTGTCGTTGGTGACCTCGGGAGCGAAGATCGAAGCCTCCTCCTCGACCTCGGGGGTCTCGGCAAGGTTCATAAAGGCGGCCATATGCTGGTTGATGATATTGGCAGCCTGGACCACGGCGTCGCGCGGGGCGATGGAGCCGTTGGTCTCGATCTCGAGGACAAGGCGGTCGTAGTCGGTGTGCTGACCGACACGACAAGCCTCAACGAGCTTGGCGCAACGGGAAACCGGCGAGTACAGCGAGTCGACATGGATCACACCGATGGGATCGTTATCGCGCTTGTTGGCCTCGCCAGAAACATAGCCGCGGCCATAGCCGATGCGCATGCTCATGGTGAGATGGCCACCCTCGGTGAGCGTAGCGATGTGCTGCTCGGGGTTGACCAGCTCAAACTCGGACGGAATAAAGAAGTCCGCACCGGTGACCTCGCAGGGGCCGTCAACCGAGATGGTGGCGGTCGCCTCGTCGGTCGTGCCGAGAGCCCTGAAGACAAGACCCTTGACATTCAGGACGATGTCGGTGACATCCTCGACCATGTTAGGGATGGTCATGAACTCGTGCTGCGCACCATCGATCTGAATAGCCTCGACAGCGGCACCCTCGAGCGAGGACAGAAGAACGCGACGAAGGGAGTTACCCAGCGTATCGCCGTAACCACGCTCGAGCGGCTCGACGGAGACACGAGCAGACGTCTCGTTGATCTCTTCGACCTGAACCTGAGGCCTAATGAATTCTGACATGTATTACCTCCAGCCTCAGCAGCCCGGATGGACTACTTAGAGTAGAGCTCGACGATGAGCTGCTCTTTGATATCGCCGCTGATCTGCTCACGAACGGGCATAGCCAGAACGTTGCCAGACAGCTTCTCGATATCAACCTCGAGCCAGCCGGGAACCTCGAAACGCTCAGAGGAGATCAGGGCCTCCTTGATGGGGAGAAGATCGCGGAACTTCTCGCCAACGGCGACGACGTCGCCAGGCTTGACCTGATAGGAGGGGATGTCAACGCGACGGCCGTTAACGGTAAAGTGGCCGTGGCGGACAGTCTGACGAGCCTCCTTGCGGGTGCGAGCAAAGCCGAGACGGAACACGACGTTGTCGAGACGGCTCTCCAGGAGAATGAGAAGATTCTCACCGGTGATGCCGTTCATCTTACGAGCGCGGTCGAAGTAGTGATGGAACTGCTTCTCCAGAACGCCGTAAATGAACTTAACCTTCTGCTTCTCGCGCAGCTGCATGCCGTACTCAGATTCCTTGCGACGGCGCTTGGGCTGACGGATAGATTCCTTCTTGCTGCTGTAACCGAGCTCAGCGGGATCGATCCCGAGCTGACGGCAGCGCTTAAGAACAGGAGTCCTGTCGATTGCCATATTGATACGATCCTTTCAGTTACACGCGGCGACGCTTCTTGGGGCGGCAGCCGTTGTGCGGAACGGGGGTCTTGTCCTGGATGCTCGAGACCTCGAGGCCAGCAGCCTGGAGGGAGCGGATGGCGGTCTCGCGACCAGAGCCGGGGCCCTTCACGAACACGGAAACCTTGTGCATGCCGTGCTCCATGGCGATCTTGGCGCAAGCCTCAGCAGCCATCTGAGCGGCGAACGGGGTGGACTTACGGGAACCCTTGAAACCCACGGTGCCGGCAGACTTCCAGGCAATGACATTGCCCTGAGCGTCGGTGATCGAAACGATGGTGTTATTGAACGTGGAACGGATGTGAGCCTGGCCCACGGAGATGTTCTTGCGGTCGGAACGCTTGATGCGAGAAGCGGCGCCGCGCTTGTTCTTAGCAGTAGCCATTATGCGTCAAACTCCCTATTTCTTCTTCTTAGCACCGATCTGACGCTTCGGGCCCTTGCGGGTACGAGCGTTAGTGTGGGTGCGCTGGCCGCGGACCGGGAGGCCCTTGCGGTGACGAAGGCCGCGGTTGCAGCCGATGTCCATAAGGCGCTTGACGTTCTGGTTGCGCTCACGGCGGAGGTCGCCCTCAACCATGATCTGGTTCTTGTCGATATAATCGCGGATGGCGTTAACCTCATCCTCGGTGAGGTCCTTAACGCGCGTATCCACGTTAACGTTGCACTCGACGCATATCTTCGTCGCAGTGGTGCGGCCGATGCCGTAAATGTAGGTCAGACCGATCTCAACGCGCTTCTCACGCGGGAGGTCGACACCATTAATACGGGCCAACGTAGTCTCCTCTCTTAACCCTGACGCTGCTTATGACGGGGGTTCTCGCAAATAACGAGGACCTTGCCATGGCGCCTAATGATTTTGCACTTATCGCACATCTTCTTGACCGAAGGACGTACCTTCATCGTTCTTCCTTTCGGTAGCGCTCAAACTACTTCCCTACTATCTACTCGCCCAGCCGCAGGCGTTTAAAACTATGGCTGGTCTTCACACACAATCCGACCGTAGGTTGAGCTAAGCCTGCAGTCGGAAATAGAGTGCGTGTATGCGTGCCGCTATTTGTAGCGATAGGTGATGCGGCCGCGGGTCAGGTCGTACGGGGAAAGCTCCACGACAACCCTGTCACCGGGGAGAATACGGATGTAATTCATTCGGATCTTGCCAGAAATGTTGCACAGAACCGAATGACCGTTCTCGAGCTCGACCTTAAACATGGCGTTGGGCAACGGTTCCTTTACCGTACCCTCGAGCTCAATTGCGTCTTCCTTCTTCACAAGCAATCATCTTTCTCTAGAAAACGACAGCGATTGAGTATTCTACAACACGTATGCACGCATCGTAATAACTTCGTAATGGCTCCACAACTAAGTGGAACCTGTTACATTTGAAATGTTAAGGCATGCATTTGACGAAAGCCCTACATTTCACCGCCCTGCAAAGAACACCAAGCACCTTGCGCGTCGGTGGTGAGAATCACCGGACCGTCATTGGTAATGGCGACGGTGTTCTCGTAGTGCGCGGCGGGCAGGTGGTCGTTGGTCGTAACAATCCAACCGTCGGAGCCCGTGCTCACATGGTTGGAACCCATCGTAACCATCGGCTCGATGGCAATGACCATGCCGGCCTGGAGGCGAACGCCCCTCCCCTTCTTTCCATAGTTAGGAACGTTGGGGTCCTCGTGCATCACGCGGCCACTGCCATGACCCACATAGTCGCGAAGCACGCCGTAACCGTGAGACTCGGCGAGGGACTGAACGGCATAACCGACGTCCCCGATATGGTTACCGGGAACAGCCTGCTCGATGGCAGCCTTAAGGCAATCGCGCGTGACCTCGCACAAAGCCTTGGCTTCGGGCGTGGGGGTGCCGACGAAAAACGTCCATGCGTTATCGCCGACCCAACCGTCGACAACGGCTCCCGTATCGATGGAGATGATATCGCCATCGCGCAGGATCATGTCGGGGTTGGGAATACCGTGGACCACGGCATCGTTGATCGATGCGCAAATGGTCCCCGGGAACCCGCCGTAACCCTTAAAGGCAGGGGTGCCGCCATGCATGCGGATAATCTGCTCCGCGAGCTGATCGAGCTCAAAAGTCGAAACGCCGGGGCGCACCATGGCTCCAACGTGGCGGAGCGCCATCTTAGATAGCGCTCCTGCCTTCTTCATCTGCTCGATTTGCGTTGCAGACTTAATCTTGATCATAGACCGAGAGCCTCTTTGACATCCCCGTACACGGTCTCGCGAGCCTGGTCACCGTTGACCGACTTGAGCAGACCCTGGCCACGATAGTAGTCGACGAGCGGGCTCGTGGACTTCTCGTAGACGTCGAGACGGTTCTTGATGGTCTCGGGCTTGTCGTCGTCGCGCTGATACATCTCGCCACCGCACTTGGGACAGGTGGCATCGGCAGCAGTGCCGGTGTAACCGCAGGCGCGGCAGGTGCGACGCGAAGACAGACGATCGATAATGACCTCAGGGGCCACATCGACCAGAAGGGCGCAATCGATCTCGCGACCCATGGCGGAGAGCTCGGAATCGAGCGTCACAGCCTGGGCGGTGTTGCGCGGGAAGCCGTCGAGAATAAAGCCCTGCTGGGCATCGTCGGCGGCAAGGCGCTCCTTGACAAGGTCGATCACGAGCTGGTCGGGAACGAGCTCGCCAGCGTCCATGTACTTCTTAGCCTGAATACCAAGCTCGGTGCCACCCTTGACGGCAGCACGCAGCAGGTCGCCCGTGGAAATGTGGGCGACGCCAAACTCGGCGACGAGCTCCTGTGCGACGGTGCCCTTACCGGCACCCGGAGCTCCGAGCAATACGAGGTTCATGAGCAATCCTCCTCTAGCCTATTTAAAGAATCCATCGTAATCATACATCTTGATCTGACCTTCGAGCTTATCGACCGTGTCGAGCACGACGCCGACCATGATGAGGATGGACGTGCCGCCAAATGCCTGGATCAGATGGTTACCCGTGAAGGAGAAGATGATCGAAGGCACGATGGCGATGAGCGCCAAAAAGACAGCGCTGGGAAGCGTGATCTTGTTGAGCGCGTTCTTGATGTAGGCCGCGGTAGCCCTACCCGGACGCACGCCCGGAATAAAGCCGCCCTGCTTCTTAAGGTTGTCGGCCGTGTCATCGGGATTGAACACCATGGAGGTGTAGAAGTACGCGAAGAACACGATGAGGACAACGTTAAGCACCCAGTTGAGCCAACCGGTCGAAAGCGCGGAGGCAACTGCCTGAATCCAGCCGATGCCGGGGAAGAACACGGCAATCTGAGCCGGGAAGTACAGCAGCGCCGAAGCGAAGATAATCGGCACGACACCCGCGGTGTTGACCTTGATGGGCAGGTAGGTGGTCTGACCACCCATCATGCGACGGCCCACGACGCGTTTGGCGTAGGAGACCGGGATGCGGCGCTGGCCGCGCTCAAGGAAAACAATCAGCGGAATAACCAGCAGGATGATGGCGCAGATGATCGCCATGGTGATGATGCCACCGGCATTGCCCTCGGTGCTGGAGAAGATAGCCTGCGGCAGGCCGGCCATGATGTTCGCAAAGATGATCAGCGACATGCCATTGCCGATACCGCGCTGGGTGATGAGCTCACCAATCCACATGATCAGCATGGCGCCCGCGGTGAGCGTGCCGACAATCATGAGGTCGAAGATGATCTCGGGAGCGCCGGCGCCATTGAAGCTGATGCCGAAGCTCTTAAAGAGGAAGAGGTAACCCACGGAGTTGAGGATTGCCAGAGCCAGGGTGAGGTAACGCGAATACTGCGTAATCTTGGTCTGACCGACCTCGCCCTCGCGGGCAAGCTCATGCAGCGAGGGCACGACGGCCTGGAGCATCTGGAGGATGATCGAGCTGGTGATGTAAGGCATGATGCCCAGCGAAAACACCGACACATAGCTCAACGCGCCGCCAGAGAAAAGATTCAGGAGGGCCATAGCACCTGCGGCGACCGAATTGTTATCGGTCGAGAAAAGGCCCAGCATCCCCTGGAAGGGAATGCCGGGCACAGGAACGTGCGCACCAATGCGGTACACGACGAGCATAGCTATGGTAAAAAGAATCTTTTCGCGCAATTCTTTGATGCGGAAAGCATTCTTAAGACCATTTAGCACGGCAGCTCGACCTTTCCGCCGGCGGCCTCGATCTTGGCCTGCGCAGAAGCGCTGACCTTGTCGACCTTGACCGTGAACTTCTTGGTGAGCTCACCATTGCCGAGCACCTTGACGGGCTCGAACTCGCTCTTGGTGATGCGAGCGGCCTTAAGAGCGGCACCGTCGATCACAGCGCCATCCTCGAACTTACGCTCGAGACGCTCAACGTTAACAGCGGTGTACTCGATACGACGGGGATTGCGGAAGCCCGGAAGCTTGGGCAGGCGCATAGCCAGCGGAGTCTGGCCACCCTCGAAGCCGGCACCCTTGGTGCCACCAGAGCGAGAGCCCTGGCCCTTCTGACCGCGGCCAGAAGTGGTGCCGTGACCCGAAGAATTGCCACGGCCGACGCGCTTGCGGTTCTTGGTGGAACCGGGCGCGGGAGTAAGATCGTGAAGCTGCATTTGCTACTCCTCTACAATCTCGACAAGGTGCTTGACCTTAAAGATCATGCCGCGGACGGACTCGTTGTCAGCAATCTCGCGAACCTCGCGGATCCTGTGGAGACCGAGGGCACGGACAGTACGGACCTGGTCCTGCTTGCAACCGTTGGTGCTGCGGACCTGCTTGATCTTGATGGTGTCAGCCATGCTTAGTTCTCCTTACCGACGAACATCTCGGAGACCGTCAGGCCACGGCGAGCCGCGACGTCCTCAGGGCTGGAGAGCTCCTTGAGGCCCTCGACGGCAGCCTTGATGATGTTGAGGCCGTTGTCGGTACCGAGGGACTTGGACAGGACGTTCTTGATGCCAGCAAGCTCGAAGAGGGGACGCACAGCGCCGCCGGCGATAACGCCGGTACCCTCGACAGCGGGCTTGATCAGGATGCTAGCGGCACCGAACTTGCCGAGAACGTCATGAGGAATAGTGCCTTCCTCGGTGACGGGCACGTGGAACATGTGCTTCTTGGCGTCCAGGGTAGCCTTGGAGATGGCCAGGGGCCTGTCTCTTATACACATCTGACGCTGCCGACGATCTTACGCG
>USOF01000055.1 GCA_900556285.1 uncultured Collinsella sp.
TACGAGATGCTCAGGAGTCTCGTGGGCTCGGAGATGTGTATAAGAGACAGTTTCCCATGCGCTCGGCGATGAGTGCGGTGCCTTTAAGCAGCATATCGCTGCCGAGAGCCAAGCCGAGAATCAAGGTGAGGGGGAGTCGTGCGACTGCTAATGAGGTTTATGAAGCCATATCGAGGGCTTGTCGCAGTGACGCTGCTGGTGCTGCTGGTGGATAACGTCGGTACGCTGTTGGTTCCCACGATGCTGGCGAACATGGTCAACACCGGTATTACCACGGGCGATGTCGACTACATTTTACGCAACGGCCTATACATGTTTATCGCGACCAGCATGGCTAGCGGCGGCACGGTGTTGGGCTGCTATCTTTCGGCGCGCCTGGCCGCCAACGTAGCCTGCGATATCCGCAATGCCGTGTACGACAAGTCGCTCGAACTCGCGGCCAGCGACTTTGAGCGCTTTGGCACGGGTTCGATGATCACGCGCTCGCTCAACGACATCAACGTGATTCAGCAAGCGATCCTGCAGACGATTCAGTTGGTGCTGCCGGTGCCGTTCTTGGCCGTGGCAGGCATCATCTTCGCCTGGTTTATCGATCCTGCCATGGGCACGCTTCTGGGCGTAGTCGTTGCGATCGTGCTGGTGGCGGCGGTCTTTACGGTTGCCAACGCGGCTCCGATCTTTATGCGCTTGCAGAGCTTTATCGACCGCATGAACGTGGTGCTGCGCGAGAACATCGTGGGCGTGCGCGTCATCCGCGCATTTAACAAGGAGCGCCACGAGGAGCAGCGCCTGGACGAGGTGTTTAGCGATTACGCGGCCAACGCCATCAAGGTCAACCACCTGTTTGTGGGTCTCGACAGTTCCAGCTTCTTTTTGATGAACATCGCCGAGGTGGCGGTGCTGTGGGTGGGCGGCAACCGCGTGGGCGTCCACGCCATGCAAATCGGTAGCATCTCGGCCGTGCTGGAGTACGCGATCCTGATCCTGTTCTTTGTGATGATGGCGCAGATGGTGATTCTGACGCTCCCGCGCGCCGCCGCATGCCTGAACCGTGCACAGCAGGTGTTGGAGATTGAGCCGAGCATCGTCGATGGCGAGCGCACGCTTGATGCGGCCGCGTCCGACTCAAAGGACGGGGCCGATGCGGTCGCCGTGTTCGATCATATGTCGTTTCGCTTTGACGACGCCGACGAGGACACGCTGTGCAATTTGAACTTTACTTGTCGTCGCGGTCAGACGACCGCAATCGTTGGCTCGACAGGCTCGGGCAAATCGACGGTGGCAAAGCTTCTGCTGCGCTTCCACGATGCCACCAAGGGCTCCATTCGCCTGAATGGTGTGGACCTGCGCGAGCTTACGCAAGACGAAATCCGCGGGCGCATTGCCTATGTGCCGCAGAAGGCGTGGCTGTTCTCGGGCACGGTGGCGAGCAACCTTCGCTTTGGTAACGAAGGCGCGATCGAGGGCGACATGCTTCATGCGCTTGAGGTTGCCCAGAGCACCTTTGTACTCGACCAACCGCAGGGGCTCGATACCCCGGTTGCCCAGGGCGGTACGAACTTTTCGGGCGGCCAGCGCCAGCGTTTGGCAATCGCCCGTGCGCTCATGAAGCATGCCGATCTATATATCTTCGATGACAGTTTTTCGGCCCTGGACTTTAAGACCGATGCCGCCCTGCGCCATGCGTTGCGGGACGAGACGTGCGATGCCGCGGTGCTCATCATCGCCCAGCGCATCTCGACTATTTTGCATGCCGATCAGATCGTGGTGCTCAAAGACGGCAAGATCGTGGGCCTAGGCACGCACGACGAGCTTATGGAAACCTGCGAGGTGTACCGCGCTATCGCGGAATCGCAGATGAAGGGAGGTGAGTAGCATGACCGAGGAGCTCAAGAAGCAGGGCGGCGTTGATGACGCCGCTGCCGCGGGACTGGTCGAGGAAACGGCTGCCGCGTCGACCGAGCTGGATGACGCCGCCAAGGCTGCAGCCGAGCGCGAGGCTCGCCGCCAAGCGCTCTACGAGGAAAACGAACGTGCCGAGGACGAGCGCGCCCGCGCCGAGGCAGAGCGCATGCGCGACGTGGACGACGAAGACGAGGACGAGACGCCCCGCGACACCTGGGCGACGGTGCGCCGCCTGTGGAGCGAGGCCGCCGGCGACCATTGGCGCTTCTATATCGTGTTCGCGAGCATTGTGTTCTATGTCATCTTTAACACCGCCGCGCCGGCATATAGCGCCCGCGTGATCGATGAGCTGTGGGGCCACATTCAGGTGGCGTTTGCCAACGACACCACTTTCAGCATCACCTGGGAGAACTGCGGCAAGACCATTTTCGTCTACTTTATGATCTGGACTGCCGCTGCCTCGTTCTATGCGCTCCAGAGCTTTTTGATGTCGAGCGTGGCCGAACGCCTCAATCTGCGCCTGCGCAACCGCATCGCGCAAAAGCTCAACCGTCTGCCGCTCGCCTATTTTGACGCGCATCGTCCCGGCGAGGTCGTCAGCCGCGCGACCAACGACCTGGACAAGATGTCCGAGAGCATGCAGCGCGGATTGCTGCAGCTGCTCGTGTCGATCGGCACGGTTGTTGGTGCTGTGAGCGTGATGTTCGTGTTCAGCGTGCAGCTTACGCTCGTCTTTCTGTTCTTTACGGCACTGTCGCTGCTGGTGACGAAGGTCGTCTCGCGCCGCACACACGATGTGACGGGCGAGCGCCAGGAGTGGGTGTCCAAGATTACGAGTGCGGTCGAGGAAGGCTATTCGGGCCGTCTGGTGATCCGCGCGTTTAACCGCGAACGTCAGAGCTCCGCTGAGGTGCACGAGGCTTCGAAGGAACTGGCTCGTGTGAGCACCAAGGCCGACTTTATGATCAATGCTGTCGGCCCCGCAGTGCGCTTTATCGGCCGTTTGGCGCAGATCGTTATTGCGCTTGTGGGCTGCAGCATGCTGGTTGCCGGTCACATGACCGTCGGCGTGTTCCAGGCGTTCTTCCAGTTTATCTACGAGGCGTCCGAGCCCATGACGCAGTTGTCGTTTACCTTCAACTCGCTGCAGAGCGCGCTGGCGAGTGCAGAGCGCGTGTTCGACCTGCTCGATGAGCCCGAGATGGAGGCCGATCCGCTGCCGGACAAGGCCGCCAAGCTGCCGGGTCGCGTGGAGGGCCGCGTCTCCTTTGAGCATGTGCGCTTTGGTTATTCGCCCGACAAGCCGCTTATGCGCGACGTGTCGTTTACCGCCGAGCCGGGCCAGAAGATTGCCGTGGTGGGAACCACGGGCGCGGGCAAGACGACGCTCATCAACCTGCTCATGCGCTTCTACGAGATTGACGGCGGGCGTATTACGCTCGACGGCGTGGATACGAGCCGCATGGACCGCGGCGAGCTACGGCAGCAGTTTGGCATGGTGCTGCAGGACGCCTGGCTGTTCGATGGCACCATTGCCGAGAACATCGCCTACGGCTGCCCCGAGGCGACGCGCGAGGAGATTGTCGCGGCCGCTCGTGCCGCGCAGGTCGACTTCTTTGTGCGCACCATGCCGCAGGGCTACGACACGCGCGTGGCCAACGATGCCGAGAGCATCAGCCAGGGCCAGCGTCAGCTGCTGACCATCGCACGCGTGCTGCTCAATAACCCGGCGATTCTCATCCTGGACGAGGCGACCTCAAGCGTGGATACGCGTACCGAGCTTGCCATCGGTCGTGCCATGGACGCGCTCATGCGCGGGCGCACGAGCTTTGTGATCGCGCACCGCCTGTCGACGATCGTGGACGCCGACCTGATCTTGGTCATGGATCACGGCAACATTATCGAGCAGGGCACGCATAAGGAGCTGCTGGCTGCCGAGGGTGCCTACGCCGACCTCTATCTGAGCCAGTTCGCATAATGTGACAAAGGGACAGTCCCGCATGTCACATCAAAAAGAAAGGCGCGCCGGGGATGGATTCCCTGGCGCGCCTTCTTGCGTTGATGCCGATGTCGTTTTGTGCCGCTTGCGTTCCTAGCGCTCGTCCACGAGCTTGGCGACGAGGGCTTTGAGCTCGGCCACCTCTCGCTCGAGTTCTTTGACGCGGCGGGCGTTCTCGGTGATGCCTTGGCGGTTGAGGGCACTCTGCTCGGCAGCGTCATCGGGCATGTACTCGCGATGCTGCTTGGCGTCGAAGCTCTCCTCGAACACGCGGCAGCCGTTGCGCTTGATGATGCGTCCCGGCACGCCCACGACGGTGCAGTTGTCGGGCACGTCCTTGACGACGACCGAGTTGCCGCCGATCTTGACGTTGTTGCCGATGCGGATGTTGCCGAGCACCTTGGCGCCCGTGCCCACGGTGACGTTATCGCCGAGCGTTGGGTGGCGTTTGCCGGTCTCGTTGCCGGTGCCGCCGAGCGTAACGCCCTGGTAGAGCACGCAGTTGTCGCCCACAATGGTGGTCTCGCCGATGACGACGCCCATGGCATGGTCGATAAAGAAATGCTTGCCGATCTGTGCCGCGGGATGAATCTCGACGCCGGTGATGTGGCGGGTGATTTGCGAGAGCACGCGGGCGAGCGAGCGATGACCGTGCTCCCAGAGCCAGTGCTCGGGCACGTGGTTCCACTTGGCGTGCAGGCCAGGATAGGAAAGGAAGATGACCAGACCGTTTTGTGCAGCGGGGTCTTGCGCCTGGACGGTCTTGATATCCTCGCGAATGGTATTGATAAAGCTCACCGGCCGTCCTCCCTTAGCGCCATGGCAATGCGATTCAATAAAGTATAGCGATTTGCTAGGGATTAGGAAGGACAATCTTGGCGCCATTGCGCTACAGATGTCAGTTATGCAAACTTGCTGGTAATGGAGTCATGCTTTTGTGGGGTTGCGCACGAGGGGGCACCGCAACCGTATACTGGTCAACTTGGACGTATCCGCGCCCACAACTGAGAGGTTTTACTTCATGGGTTTCATCAATTTTATCGCCGAGCTGCTTAAGGATCCGCGCACCGCGATCGCCAGCTGGATCGCCGCCGGCCCGCTTATGGCCTACGGCTGCGTGTTCCTGATCATCTTTATCGAGACGGGCGTGGTGTTCTTCCCGTTCCTTCCTGGCGATTCACTGCTGTTTGCTTCGGGCTTCTTTGCCCACAACGGTGGCTTTAACATCGTGGCCCTGCTGGCCATCGCATGGGCCGCTGCCATTTTGGGCGATCAGTGCAACTTTATGATCGGTCACTTCTTTGGCAAAAAGATCATCGCTTCGGGCAAGGTCAAGGCTATGACGCCCGAGCGCATCAAAAAGTCCGAGGACTTCTTGGACAAGTGGGGCCACCTGGCCATCTTCCTCGGCCGCTTCTTCCCGTTTATCCGCACCTTTGTGCCCTTTATCGCCGGTATGGGCGGCATGCACTGGCGCAACTTTGTCGTCTACAACGTACTGGGTGGTATTACCTGGTCGACGCTCTTTACACTGCTGGGCTACTTCTTTGGCGGTATCCCCTTTGTGCAGGAGCACTTTGAGCTGCTAATCGTTGGCATCGTTGCCGTGTCGATCATCCCGACCGTGGTCGGTCTGGTTAAGGCTAAGCTGGGCAAAAAGAACGCGTAGCTCGAGCCAGCGCGCAAACCGTGCAGTCGAGGCCCGTCACCGCTTACGGTGGCGGGCCTCTTTGCTTCGGTCAAATGAAAATACTTTAGTTAGTTAAAGAAAAACGTTTTATCCGACGCGCGCGCGGAGTACAATCTCGTGCATGCGAATCGGCGTGCCATCGGCTTTGATGCCGTTTGCGTGTCCCGTCCGGCTCTACGCTCCGGGCGTGCGACGTTGCGACGCGGCCGGCCTCGGTCCTTGCGTGCGGGTTCGCGAGTTTGCAACTGTGTATGTAAGGAGCGACATATGACTGTCGAGAAGAAGGATATCGATTGGGGTAGCCTCGGCTTTGGCTACATGAAGACCGATTACAGCTACGAGGCCCATTGGAAGGACGGCGAGTGGGACGAGGGCGGCCTGACCACCGACCACACCCTGCATGTCTCCGAGTGCGGCGGCATCTTCCATTACTGCCAGGAGGTCTTTGAGGGCCTGAAGGCCTACACCGCCGAGGACGGCAGCATCGTCTGCTTCCGTCCCGACATGAACGCCGAGCGCATGTATAACTCTGCGCAGCGCCTCGAGATGCCCCCGTTCCCCAAGGACAAGTTCGTTGAGGCCGTCAAGCAGGTCGTTTCTGCCAACGCCGCCTGGGTTCCGCCCTTCGGCTCCGGCGCGACCCTGTACGTGCGTCCGTTTATGATCGGCTCCGGTGACGTGATCGGCGTGGCTCCCGCTCCTGAGTACACGTTCCGCATTCTCGTGACCCCGGTCGGTCCGTACTTTAAGGGCGGCCTCAAGCCCGTCAAGCTGCGCGTTTCCGAGTATGACCGTGCTGCACCGCACGGCACCGGCAACATCAAGGCCGGCCTGAACTACGCCATGTCCCTTAAGCCCACGATGGAGGCCCATCGCGAGGGCTATGCCGAGAACCTGTATCTCGACTCCGAGTCCCGCACCTATGTCGAGGAGACCGGTGGCGCCAACGTCCTGTTCGTGAAGGAGGACGGCACCCTCGTCGTTCCTCAGTCGCACACTGACTCCATCCTGCCCTCTATCACCCGTCGTTCGCTCGTTCAGGTTGCTCAGGACCTGGGCATGACCGTTGACCAGCGTCCCGTCGAGTGGGCCGAGGTCAAGGCCGGTACCTTTGTCGAGTGCGGCCTGTGCGGTACCGCTGCCGTCATCTCCCCGGTTGGCGAGATCGACAACAAGGTTTACGGCGCCGACGAGACCGTGACCTTCCCGGCTGGCTACACCGAGATCGGTCCTGTGATGAAGAAGCTCCGCGAGACCCTGACTGGTATCCAGTCTGGTGCTGTTGAGGATAAGCACAACTGGGTTTACACCGTCGCGTAAGCTGTCTTAGCTGTCCGGCCCCTGTCTCTTATACACATCTCCGAGCCCACGAGACTCCTGAGCATCTC
>USOF01000056.1 GCA_900556285.1 uncultured Collinsella sp.
AGTCCTCCTATCGTGGCCGTTCCATCGCGGTTGCCCCCACGCCAATCATCACTCCTCGCCCCGCGCGGATTCCTGGTCCAAAAGCGCAACGGGGCCAAAGGCGCCTTCTTCTATTCCCAGCAGGGTCGCCGCCTCATCTTGATCCTCCATTGCGGTCACGGACCGCAGCTTGCGCTCTATCACGTTGGTACGCGTGTTGATGATGCCGTCAACGGTCTTGCCCGCCGTCTCAATCTGCTTAAGGGCGCGGCGCAGCTCCGCTTGGTACTTGGGGAACTCCGCCTTGACCGCAGCGAGCACGCGCTGGATCTCGTCCGCACGCTTTTGAAACGCAAACGTCTGGTAGCTCATCTGCAGGCTGTTGAGAATGGCGGCCATGGTGCTGGGACCGGCAACGTTGACGTGATAGTCGCGGCCCAGAGTTTCGATAAGCCCGGGGCGGCTGACGATCTCGGCGTACAGTCCTTCAAACGGCACAAACATGATGCCAAAGTTGGTTGTTGCCGGCACACTCAGGTACTTTTCGCAGATGTCTTTAGCCTCGCGTTTCACCATCATATCGAGCGTCTTGCGCGCTGCGGCAACGGTCTCCGCATCGCCCGACTCCTGCGCGTCGAGCAAGTGCTCGTACGCGTCGCCCGGAAACTTGGAGTCAATCGGCAGCAGCACGGGGTCACCCTCGTCCACCGGCAGCTTGACGGCAAACTCAACACGCTCCGAGGCTCCGGGCCTGGTGGCGACGTTTTCCAGATACTGGTCGGGTGTAAGGATGTCCGCCAGAATTGCGCCCAGCTGCACCTCGCCCAAAATACCGCGAGCCTTCACATTGCCCAGCACACGCTTAAGATCGCCCACGCCGGTGGCGATGGATTGCATGTCGCCCAACCCCTTGTACACGGCCTCGAGCTGGTCGCTCACCTGCTTAAACGATGCCGACAGGCGATCGTTGAGCGTGCGGGAGAGCTTCTCGTCCACCGTCGCGCGCATCTGATCGAGTTGCACGTTGTTGTCTTTGCGGATAGCACCCAGCTGGGCATCGACCGTCTCGCGCACCTTGTCCAGGCGGTGCTCGATGCCCTCGCGGTTGGCACCGAGCTGTTGGGCCGTCTCGCGGCGCAGGTCATCCATCCGGTCACCAGCTTGCGAGAACTCGCGTGCGATGGTCAGGTAACGTTGCTGCTCCACGGCCGCATCGGTCGTCTGCTGCTGCGCAATGGTGTTTGCCGTGCGGCGAGTTTCGGCCAGCGCGACGTTCAGGGCATCGAGCGCGTTGTTGGCCTGCTCGAGTGCTGCCAGCGTTTCCGCGCTACTGTCGCCACGCTCCCGCAACTCGGCACGCAGGCTCTTGAGCTGGAGGGCGCAAGCCACAGCAACCCCCACCGCCACCAAGGCGATCACAACAAGCACAATATCAATAGCAGACATAAACTCCGCCCAACAAACTCAATCGGTCATCAATCAAAACCGCGATCAATCTTACCCCGCCACACACACCGGGCGCCCGGCCCCTTCTTGGGCGCCCCTCTCCTCCGCATATTCCATAATGCGGCGCGCCGTTTTCCTGCTCACCTTTGAGTCATCGCCGGCCAAGTATGCGTATACGTTTCCTTTATTCAGGCGCAGAGCACGGCAGAGGCCATAGCGCGTTACACCCGATTCCTCCAATGCTTCCAGCGTTTTCTTTCTCATCAGGGCGTTCACCCTTCTATCGGCCGCCGGCTTTTCCTTCACCGCTCTATACGCACGCCAAACGTTGACATAACGATTAGGGAGCTCACTTTTGGCGCATAGAGACGCCATGCTACCCGCTTGGCCGTACAAGGATAAAACGTCTCGGTAATCCTGTTCCATCCACGAGCCCTCGGATAAGCCCAGAACGTATTCGGCTTTTCCTTGCGCCAAAGCGAGCAAAAACAGAGGCTCCGCCACGCGCGGCGCATCCGTCGTCGCCTGCTCAACCAATTTTCTAAAACTCAGCGACTGCTGTCCGGATAGCTCTCGGCAATAGCCTTTTAAGAATCCCTCAAAGGTCAGATTCAACCGAGCACCTCCTTTTTGTATTGCCTGTATGCACAGACCATCTCTTGATAACTCCGCTCCGAAGGCGACGACGCCAGCGCCTCTCCCTCGTCGAATATAAGCCGTTCGAGCAACCCCCAATCAAGTCGGTCGACGAATGCCTGACTATGAAGATCGATGATGTCGTTCGGACGGTAGGCATAGAGCTTCATCACCGCCAGGTCCTCCAAGGATGGCGTAAAGTACCTGATAAAACGCGCCCCAATATCCAAGGGAATCAAACGATCTTCGTAATTGAATGGCATCTGATCACAATATGCCACCGCCATACCATTCACCTCGGGGTATCGAGCTATGATCTCGCGGAGGCACCTGTCTGCCTCAAACACATCAATGTCATGTGTAACCGACCGATTCGTCACATCGTTTAGCATGAAGGCGCTTCCTCCCACCAATACAACGCTCGGCCTATCGTCTCTTGGACCTATTTCCAGCTCTGCCTCTTCGTCAATGCCCAAAAGAGTCTGCTCTAAATCATGCTTATACATAGCAAATCCTATTATTATTCATCTTCGATAATACTATCAATCGCACGACAGGACCCACGGGATGCAAGAGTTTTACTCGTGGCGATAATCCCTACACCCTAGAAGTCCTAATGTGACAAACGCTAGCTCTCCCAGCCGGCGCGGATGGTTGTTATGACGTCACCTAGGCGCTGGCCCAGGGCCGCTAGATGCTGGAGCACCTCGTTGGGCGATGCGCCGTTGAGGATGCACGTGAGGGCATACGACGCCAGAAAGATGGCCGCAAGCCCCAGCGGAATGAGCACAATCATCGCCAATGTGCGCAGGCGCTGGCCCAAACGGCGGCGGCGCGCGCGGCGTTTGTCGAACGCGAGCTCCTGCGCATATGAATCTTGCTGTACGGAATAGGCCTCTGGCGCCGATTCATACCCGGGCACAGCTGCAGGTACAGCAGCGGGCACGACATTTTGCGCAAAGGGCTGGGCTGCCGCCCCTTGCATTTGCATCTCCATGAGTCGTTGCTGCTGACGCAGCATGCGCTCAGCTTGTTGCTGCGGAGTCTCAAGAAACAGATCCATGCTGGCCTCCAAAATCGGAGCATTCGACGCTTACGACCAGCATCCCGCACCGTCATGACCGCGACAACGCAATCGACGGCAATAGCCACAAAGTTTCTTTTGCTCAAAAGCTGTCGAAAAGCTCAACAACTCCCCTACCAGCACTTTCTCTGAGCTTTTTTCGCCAGCAATCTTTTGCCCTCTCGCCCTTGCGCCATCCGACCAAAACCTAACCAAAAGCTTGACGGAAATTGTGAAGACAGGGACCCCACACACACAAACGTGCCGCCCCAAAAGGGGCGGCACACAAACCAATCTATTAGTCAAAACTCGTTGGCAAGCTCGCGCCGTCAGACCCGCGGCGTATGTCTTTGCCTCGCGCGACCCTGCGAAGCCGTGAGCGAGAGGGAAAGGGAAAGGGATGCGCCGCGGGTCTGACGCCCGGAGCGGTAAAGCCAGCAGTTGCCCCGCGCTCCGCAGTCGGTGATAGCAGGCTACATGCCCGCGAGACCTCGAGCTGCGGTGGCACACATAAACGCCAGGACTAGGATCACGAGTGAGCCCGCGATGTCGACTAGCACGCCCATTGCGCGACGCTCAAACAGCCAGCTCTCAAAGTGCGGAGCAACATTGCGCCAAACACGCCACAACAAGATGCCCATACCGATGACGCCCGGGATATTGAGCAGTAGGATCTCGGAGCACAAAAGACCGATCAGGTTGCCGGCGGCAAAGCCCACATCACCCTCGCAGTATTTGCGGTAGACCATATACAGCATGTACGCCACAAACGGCTGCAAGCACGCAGAAATAAACGTGACCACCATCGAGGGGTCCTGCGAAAAGACCTCGGTGAGTTTATCGACACTCGTAGCGTCCTTCGAAGCCAAGAATAAACCGATAACCACAAGGGGCACCACGCCCAAAATTACCTCGACCAGAGTAAACAACTTGGCAGTCAAATCCTCACTAGCCGAATTCAAATGAGGCGCCCACTCAGGATGAGCATGCGCCCCGACCTTCTTGTCCTTCTCAGCACGATCGGCCTTTTTACCCTCGGCAACCCGACGATCAGGATCCTTGCGAGTTCCCGCCGCAGCAACCCGAGCCCGAGACTTCTTACCCATAACCAACACCTCACAAGAGGAAACGAATAGCCAACGCTACCCAGTGTACCCTCTAAGCAACGTCACCGCCCCAACCGGCCCCCACAAAAACGTGCCGCCCCATAAGGGGCGGCACACAAACTTTTTTATCAGCTTTTCTGTAGCGAGCACGCGACGACCCAAAGCGGGCCGGGAGGGCCGGACTACCTTCCCTCAACGCGACCCTGCGAAGCCGTGAGCGAGGAGGGAGGGTAGTCCGGCCCTCCCGGCCCAGCTCACGCTAGCGCCAAGCGCTAGTAGTTCACCACCTGCACCTCAAAGTACGCCTTGGGGTGGTTACACACCGGGCACACCTCAGGCGCCTCGGCACCCACATGCAGGTGCCCGCAGTTCAGGCACTTCCACACCTTCACGCCCTCACGCTCAAACACCTCGCCCGACTCGATGCGCTCGACGAGCTTGTTGTAGCGCTCCTCATGGGCCTTCTCGACTGCGGCGACACCACGGAACTTTGCGGCAATCTCGGCAAAGCCCTCTTCCTCGGCGGTCTTGGCAAACTCGTCGTACATCGTGGTCCACTCGTAGTTCTCACCCGCGGCGGCATCGCGCAGATTGTCCGGGGTATCGGGGACGGCGCCATCGTGCAGATACTTAAACCACAGTTTGGCGTGCTCGGACTCGTTGCCAGCCGTCTCGGCAAAGATGTTCGAGATCTGAACGTAGCCGTCCTTCTTGGCCTTGGAGGCATAGTAGCGATACTTGGTGTGTGCCTGGGACTCACCGGCAAAAGCAGTCTCGAGGTTCTTCTTGGTTTGGGAGTTCTCAAAATCCATAGGTGTACTTCCCTTCAACGCATACCGCCCGTAGGCTTCGAGCGGCCTCGTCTTTAGGATGCCCTCATGCCGGAAATCTAAACCTTACAATCCTGTTCTTCAGATTTGCACAGGCTAGATGCTCAGCCAGCGATCGCCCTCGGCTCGGCAAAAGCCCTCACGCTCCAGGTCGGCTAGAATGCCCGCGACAAGCTCGCGCTCGACCGGTCCACGCCCAGCCGCCGCTTCCATCTCGTTAACGCCCACCACGACATCAGCAAGCGTAATCCCCGCCGGCTGGCCATCGCGCGCTGCCAGCAACATGCGCACGATATGCGCGCGCTTTTGGCGACGTGAGCCCTCAAACTTTGACTGACGGCTATAGCCCGCCGAACGCCTAGACGGATTGGGCAACGTCTTTTTTAGATATGCGCCGTAATCCAGCAACGCGTAATACCACGCGCGCGGCGTGTCGGCATCATCGAGCGGCACGGCAAAGGGAGCGGTCTCGTCCGCCAACGCACCAGGGGCCGCCGGACAGGCCGCCTGAATCAGCGGCACCAGCTCGCGATCGGGAACAGCCGGTACATCGGGAAAGAAGTGATGCAGAAAGACCGTGCGCACGTTGGTCTCCAGATACACGCCCGGAAGATCAAACGCAAACGACCGGATACCTTGCGCCGTTGCCGGTCCAATACCAGGCAGAGCGACCAAGTCACGCGTCTCGTGCGGAAACTCCCCACCCCAATCCTCTACGACCCGTTGAGCGGCCTTGTGGAGCGCCAGAGCACGTCGGTTGTAGCCCATCCCCTGCCAAGCGTCCAAAACATCGGAAGGCGCGGCCTGGGCAAGCGCCTGCACGGTCGGAAAGCGATCGAGCCACGCCGGCATGCGCGTCTCCACGCGCGGCACCTGTGTTTGCTGCAGCATGACCTCGGAAAGCCAAATGATGTACGGATCGCGCGTGCGGCGCCACGGAAGGTCGCGATAACGCAGGACCCCTTCCGAACGAATCATCGAACGAAAGGGGTCCTGAATCATATCTATGCTCCTTATGCGGCGCTATTCCTCCCGGCAAGCACATGCACAGGCGGCGTACTCGGGAAACGCGTCGCGGTCGGCGAATTTGGAATCGACGGCCGGGAACTGGCGGTGAGCGACGATGTCGCCGAGCGAAACGGAATCGAGGTAGTCGCGCATCAACGCTTGAGCTCTGGCCCACAGGGGATGATAGCAGCACGTGCCCATGCGTGCACAGTCGCCATCGGGTGCGGTGCAATCATTCATAACCATAGGGCCCTGAACGGCCTCGACGACCTGACGAATGGTAACGTCGTCCGGACTGACCTTGAGACGCATGCCACCGTGGACGCCACGCAGGCTCTCCACAATACCGGCCTGGACCAAACCGTGCTGAATCGAGCGGGCAAACGAATACGGAACATTGACCTCTTCGGCAGCGGTACGAACAGAAAGCAAACACTCCGGATCCTCAGCAAGCATCGCCAGCATACGAAGGGCGTAATCAGTCTTCCTCGATATGTCCATTTTTCCCCTTTCAAGGAATACGAACAGCTCGAACGAGCTCCGGGGCCGAGCTTGTGTCGAGACGCTAAATGACCGCCAGGACATCCAAATGGTAAATCGGATATCCACTGAGTGCCGCGCTTGGAGCGAAATGCATCAGATGCGGCGCACAGTGCAATTTAGTATAACCTAACCCCCTGTCTCGTAGAACAGGTGTTGCGCAACAAAGCTGTTGTTTAGACAGATATGCTTATTAGATTTTACTTGCGTTCCTGAAGGGGCGGGGATTCTGGGCGAAGATGCGCTAGGGCGATCGTTCTACCGAAACAAAGTGCATCAAACGCAAAAAGCCACGTCCGAAGACGTGGCTTTAATTGCGTTGGCGGGAAGTACGGGACTCGAACCCGCGACCT
>USOF01000057.1 GCA_900556285.1 uncultured Collinsella sp.
CGTCATGCTGAGCATCGGAGCCGGCGGCCGCAGCGGGCTGGACGGCAGCAACGCTCGCAGCATCGCCGACACCCGCGGCGCCCTCCCCTGCAGCAGCCGCAGCCGCGGCGGCCTTCTCGGCAGCGGCCTTGCGCGCCTTGGCCTCGGCAGCCGCGCGGACCTTCATGGCCTTCTCACGCGCAGCCTTCACCTCGGGCGTGATAACGCTCATGGGCTCGGCAGTCGAGACCTGGTAGAAAAAGCCCTTAAAGTCGATCTGCATGTCGGTAATGGCAAGACCAAACAGGTCGTGGACCTCATTTTCAAACGGGAATACCGCCGGATAATACGAGCTGATGGACGGAATCTCCTGGCACCGGTCGATTCCCTCGACTACCAGGTTCTCAATCGCATAGCTGCCGTCCTGCGCAATATGCTCCTGAGCAGCATGAACGTTGATAAACGTATAGACCAAGCGATACGAGCCGTCGTCGACGTTGCGCTCAGCGTGCATTTGCACAAAGCGCGCACCGACGCCCTTAAGCGCCTGGACATGCGACAGGAGCTCGTCGATCCCGACGGTGGTATAGATAGCCTTTTGCATTACTCGGCCTCCTTTGCAGCGGCGGACGTCCCAGCAGGCGCGTCGCCAGCGGCGGGCGTGTCGCCGGCCCCCGCAGCTGCCACAAACCCGTCCTCGCCCAGCTCAACGCCACCGTCCCAGGTAGCGGCGCCGCCCACGGTGAGCGGGTCGCCGCCGGCGCGCATCACGGCCTCCTTCTGGTCCAGGATGCCGCACGCCTCCACGATGGCATCGATCACCGTCTCGGGGCGAATGGCGCACCCGGGCGCGTACACGTCCACGGGAATCGCGCGGTCCACGCCGCCGATCACGTTGTAGGCATCGCGGAACACGCCACCCGAGCACGCGCAGATGCCGCACGCCACCACGCACTTGGGCTCGAGCATCTGGTTGTAAATCTGACGCACGACGGGCAGGTTCTGGGCATTGACCGACCCCGTCACCAAAAAGATATCCGCATGCTTGGGGTTGCCGGTGTTGACCACGCCAAAGCGCTCCGCATCGAACAGCGGCGTGAGCGAGGCCAGCACCTCGATATCGCATCCGTTGCAGCTCGAGCCGTCGTAATGAATAACCCACGGCGAGCGCGACATTTTATGATCCATAGATGCCGCCTCCTAAATAAACACGTCGACGAGGATGGGCATAAGGTTGAGCAGGCCAAACACCAGCGCCACGCCCCAGCCGAGCTTAAAGCAGCTGCGCCAGGTGCTGCGTGCGAAGGTGTTGTCGATCAGCACCTCGACAAAATACGTCGCGACCATCACGACCAGGGCAACCACCCAGCTCACCGGGTTGTCCCAAACAAAGAACATGCCCACCCACATCAAAAACAGCACGGTCTCGCACCAATGCATGAGGGTCATCTTGGCCAGCGTCCCGCCGCTCATCTCGGTGGCGACACCCTGGACGATCTCCTGATGCGCGTGATGCGAATACGAAAGGTCGAACGGCGACTTGCGCAGCTTGATGGTAAGCACCGCGAGCAGCGCGAGGAAAATGGGCGCGCTGTACACGATGATGGGGGCCGACTGCCCCGTCACGGCGATGGAATCAAAGCTATCGGTGGCGAGATACAGGCCCACGCTCATCAGCAGAACGGCGGGCTCGTAGCTCATAACCTGCAGCAACTCGCGATCGGCGCCGACCTGCGCAAACGGGCTTTGCGTCGAGGCGGACGCCAGCACCACAAAGATCGCGGCGAGCGTCACCATAAAAGCGCACAGCAGCGTGTTGGAGCCCGACACAAAGATGCCGCCGCCCACGACGGTAAAGATGAGCGCGCACGCCATATAGGTATCGTCCATGGTGTTTACGCTGGCAGGGGCCTTGCGCAGCAGTTTGGCAACGTCGTAGAAGGGCTGCAGCAGGCGCGGGCCCACGCGGCCCTGCATGCGAGCCGAAAGTTTGCGGTCAACGCCGTCGATCAGGCCGCCCACAAACGGCGCCAACAGGGCAAACGCCACGGTACCAATAAAGATGCCCACGACACCCGAACCTTCAAAATACTTGCCGCGCAACACCGAGGGCGCGCTCATGGCAAGTCTCTCGGGCCCAATCCACGCGCAACACAGCAGCGCAAACAAGATAATGCTGCAACACACGACGCTACCCGCGGGGCCAATACGCTTCTCGCCAAGGGCGTCCTCCGAGTACCAATTGCGCTTTTCGGCCTTCACCTCGTGTCCCATCGAGCCGCGGAAATGGCGGTAATTGTCGGTTCCCACGCCCGAAAGATATACGTTTACGTGCGGTTTGTTGCTCACGCGGAATGAAGTCAGCAGCACCACGGCGATAAACGCCACGATAACCACCATCAGATACATGGAGTCCTTGCCAATAACGTATGGCACGCGGCCAAACACCATGGCCAAGTAAGGCGACACCAGGCCGCTCGAGATGAGCGGGAACGCCACGCAGCAAAGAATCAGCAGCGCGGCGATGGTGTTGAGGGCCATCCATTCGGTCTTATGGACATTGACCTCAACGTTTTGAGCCGTGGGGTCGACGCCCGAAAGCTTGGCAAGCCATTTACCCCAGAAGAAGAACGTCGCGGCCGAGCCAAAGGCAAGCACCATGATCATGAGCACGTTGCCGGTCTGCGCAAACGCCACCAGGGCGCCCCACTTGGACACGAGCATGCCAAACGGCGCCACGAACATGCCCATAATGCCCAGCATCATCAGGCGCGTCAGGTGCGGCATGCGGCTGAACATACCGTCCATGTCCTCGATATTGCGGCTGCCGATATGATGCTCGGCGGTGCCCACGCACAGGAACAGCAGCGACTTGGCCACCGTGTGGAACAGGATCAGGAAGATCGCGGCCCACACGGCCTCGGGCGCGCCGACGCCCAGGCAGGCACTGATAAGGCCCAAGTTGGAAATGGTGGAGTACGCGAGCACGCGTTTGGCGTTGCTCTGCGAGATGGCCATGAGGGCAGCGAGCAAAAACGTGATGGCACCCACACTCGTGACCATAAAGCCAGTCACGGGATAGATGGCATAGAGCGGGCTGAGCTTGACCATCAGGAACACGCCGGCCTTGACCATGGTGGACGAGTGCAGCAGGGCGCTCGTGGGCGTGGGGGCAACCATGGCACCCAACAGCCAAGTGTGGAACGGCATCTGTGCGGCCTTGGTGAGTGCGGCGAGCGACAGCAGAATGACCGGCATCACCAGCAGCGCGGATTGCGCGGTTCCGGCGCCGGAAAGCTCGATCATGCCCGAGATGGTCAGCGGCATGCCGTTAACGTGCAGGTACATAAGGCCTGCCAAAAACGCGATGCCGCCCAGCATGTTGAGGATGATCTGGGTGAAGGCGTTCTTGATGGCCTCGGGCGTGCGCGTGTAGCCAATCATAAGAAACGAGCACACGGTGGTGATTTCCCAGCCGCAGAACAGCCACTCAAGGTTGTCGCTCGTCACGATGACGAACATGGCCGAGAGGAACAGAAACATGAGCGCCAGGAACTGCGGGCGACGGTCGGGCGCGGTCTGCCCGCGCAGCGCGGCCTCGTGGTCATCGTGCGCTTGGAAGTCCTTCATATAACCCAAGGCATACACGCAGATGAGGCTGCCGACGATGCCGACGGCGAGGACCATGATCACGCTCATGTAGTCTAGGTAGAGTGGCGTCGCCGTGACGGCTTCGGCCGCGGGCAGCGTCATGGCCGCAAAGGCGAGCGAACCCACCAGCTGGACTACGCCGAGCACCGTGGTAAGCGCGTTCCTGTATTTGAACGCGTTGTACAGGATGACGGCGCACAGAATTATGTCGATGACGGAGCTGATGATCGAGAGCACATGCGAGGTGCCGGGGGCAACCTCAAAGCTCTGCGGCCCCGTGCCAAAAAACATGACGGCGACTACAACTGTCACCGCCATAATAATGCCGGAACCTATGAGCCCCACCGCATCGCGGGCACGGTCACCGCGCGCAAGCAGCATGCCCAGCGCCGGTACCAGCGGAAACAGGGTAAGGAAATACAGTAGCGTCATACCATCACTCCCCCATGCAAAAACGCTGCAATTGTTTAACGTTATAGCTCAGTTGAGGAGTAGCGGCGGCGGGTTTTCGGTCAACTGGGGAGTTTTAGGCGTACGGGGTAAGGAGTCTGTCCGCTTTGGAGCAGAGAGGCGACGCTCCCCCTATCGCGGCGGCGGGCGCACGGGCCACTGCGCGCGGTTTATTAACCACTTTGGAGGATGTTCCAGTAGGCTCACGACGGTCCAAAAAGTTAGCGCGGCAAGAAAAATGCGCCCCTGTGGGCGCACCATCCCGTTCGCTATTCCGCCTTTTTAACGCGCGGCTTGCGACCGCGCGGCTTATCGACCAGCGCGGACTCACCGCTCTCGCGATACTGGCGGCACCAAGCCTTGACCGAAGACTCGCTGGGAATCTTGTGCTTGATCATGGCCTCGCGAACCGTTAAGCCGTTTTCCAAGCGGTCCTTGACCACGGCGAGCTTAACTTCGTACGAATAGGTGTGATGATGCGAACCGGCGTTGAGAACGGCGTCGGCACCGCCCACGGCATACGCGCGGGCCCACTGACGAGCCGTGGCCTGGGGAATGCCAAGCTCCGCGGCGAGGGCGCGATGACCGACCCCCTCTTGGAGGATCTCGACGGCGCACTGCCTAACCTCGGGCGCATGCGTGCGAGTCCTAGTTGCTTCCGACATACCTGCCACTTCTTAGCCTTAACCGTTAATCTGCTTTCTTACGTGCAAGTTAGATAGTAGCATTTTATTGTTTGCTCAAAGCAGTTAATTAAAATAGACGCGGTGTTATCTGGGCATTTGGCACCAATTTACGACATTTCTTTATCGATTATTTACGCTGGTAGCTGACTCGCAGCCAATCGTCATTCGCTTGTCAACAAAATTGGCATCTCTTTATGTCCTTTGCTATAGCGGATATGATTATTAACCCCTCCCCCAATTATTTTGAGTAATCGGCAAGGCAGTAGACGTCCTTACTCCTCATGATTACCGCGCATTGCCATCCACCGGAGCAAAACAAAAAGGGCGGGGCCTGCTGCGCTTGCAGGCCCCGCACCGGTTGACACCCGACGGGACACAGCCGGGCGAGACGGATCCGTGCTACCGTCCCGCCTGGCCGCGATGTTCAGCTACAGCTCGTTGGCCGCATGATACGCCGTGCGAATGGCGCTCGCGATGTCGGCGGTGCGCTCGCCCGAGCAGTCGCCCACGCAGGTCACGGGCACCGTCACGCCATCCAGGTCAAACGCGTTGGCCTTGGAGCCCACGGCCATCACCACGTAATCGCAGGCGATCTTCACCGGCTCCTCGGCACCGTCCTCGGTGGTGTGCACGGCCTCCACGCCCTCGTCGGTAATGGCGGTCAGGCGGGTCTTAACGTGCTGTTCCACGTTGTGGGCGGCAAAGTCGCTCATGATCAGCGGCAGAATGGTCTCGGACTCGCCAGCGGCAATCTTGTCGAGCATCTCGACAATCGCCACCTCGCAGCCGTGCTGCAGCAGGTACTCGGCAGTCTCGGTGCCCACCAGGCCGCCGCCAATAACGGCGACGCGGCCCGTGAGCTCCACCTTGCCCGCCAGCACGTCCCAGCTCGAGACGACCTTCTCCGAGTCGGCACCCGGAACGGGGATGACCACGTCGTGTGCGCCCACGGCCACAATCGCGGCGTCGGCGGCGTTGAGGTCCTCTGCCGTGGCGGCGTGGTTGAGCTCAACCTTCACGCCCAGGCCAGGCAGAATCTTCTCGTAGTACTCAACGGAGCGCATGATCTCGTCCTTGCGCGGAGGTGCGGCCGCCAGCACAATCTGGCCGCCCAGATGATCGCTCGCCTCGTAGACGGTCACGTCGTAGCCGCGCTTGGCCGCCACGCGCGCGGCCTCCAGGCCGGCGATACCGCCGCCCACCACAGCAATCTTTTTGTCGCCCTCGCCCGGCTTGATGGCGATGGTCGCCTCGTCGCCGTTCTCGGCATTGAGCACGCACGAGATGTACTTGCGGTTTTGAATCGCGTCGACGCAGCCCTTGTTGCAGTTGAGGCACTCGCGGATGGGCTCGCCGGTCGCGGCCTTCAGCGCAATGTCGGGGTCGCACATGAGCGAGCGGCCGTAGGCGACAATGTCTGCCGAGCCGTCCTCCAGGATCTTCTCGCCGGCCTCGACCGAAACCACGCGGCCGACGGTTGCCACCGGCACGGAGACAAGGGCCTTGACGCGCTCGGCCACGGGCAGCGTCCAGTTGTAGGGCATGGCGCCCATGGGCGGAATGGTGTCGCCCATGTTGCCGGTATGGTTTGCCTGCGCGACCTGGATCATATCGATGCCGGCGCCCTCGAGCAGCTTGGCGAACTCGCAGGCCTCGTCGGGCTGCAGGCCGCCCTTACCGCGCGGCGTGCCGTCGGGGTTTTCCATGATCACGGGGAGCTTGTACTCCACCATCAGCTGCGGCGCGGCCTCCTTAATGGCGGCGACGACCTCCAGCGCGTAGCGAACGCGGTTCTGGAACGAGCCGCCGTACTCGTCCGTGCGCTTGTTGAGGATCGCGGAGCACAGCGAACCCACCAGACGGTCGCCGTGGGCCTCGATGGCGTCGATGCCGGCCTGCTGCGCGCGAGCGGCCGAGGCGGCGATGGCCTCCTTGATCTGGGTGAGCTGTTCAACGCTGGCCTCGTTCACAAAGTGCTGCATATCGTGGTGCAGTTTGGCGTAGGCCTGCTTGCGGATCTCGTTGGACTCGGCCATCTTGGCGGCAAAGGTCTCCTCGTCGCCGGCGGCCTTGGCCTCCTGCGCGGCCTTGGCGGCGGCCATGGAGCCCATGACCATGCGGCCGACGCCGGGCACGTCGTACTCGGGGTGGAACAGCTGCAGCGCGACCTTGGCGCCGTGCTTGTGGACGG
>USOF01000058.1 GCA_900556285.1 uncultured Collinsella sp.
CGTGGGCTCGGAGATGTGTATAAGAGACAGTTCGCACCCTGCGCCACCGCAGTCAGCGGAGACAGCAGCGACCCGCCCGTCATGGCGATCGTTGCCGCAGCAACTGTCGCCATACGCCCGGCGGCCTTCGCCTTACCCGCAGCGCCGCCATTGATGTTCTTGTTCACGTTCTTGCTCATTGCCGATTCCTTCCCACGATGAGCTGATGTTTGACACATAATCGATCCAATATGCCCCGCTAAAAAGAGGTGATAACGGGGTAATTAAATCGGAGGAGTTGGAGACAAGCCCACATCCATCAGCGGATGCCGAGCTCATACTCCCGCTCGCGCTCAATATCATTCAGGTACTCATAATCTTCGGAGCTAAGCTCTAGATCATCTTGAGCGAACATGTAGTTCTCGGCCTTAGAACCAATACTGCAACCGTAGATGGTATTGAGATCGATATGGTCGGTATTGTCGTTGTAAAGGGGGAAAATTCTGCTGGTCATGCTCAAGTACCTCTCAACATAAACTGAAAACTCGTTTGCTTGGTCTCTTTTTGAGACCCCATCTGATGTGCTATGGCTGCAGTATATGTTCTCCCCTTTTACAATGCAAGCGTAATTTCAAAAAGTTCTAGGAGCGATAATTGCGCAACACCATCACTTGTCGCCACCGCCATCCTCTACCGCGCCCTCACGCGCAGCGCACTCGTTGAGATACTTGACCGGAATCGGCCACACGGACGGAGCCTTATAGCGCGAAAGGCCTATGTTGGCCAGCTGAACCAACAACTCAGACAAATCATCGCCGTCGAGTACCTCAATCGAACGCACGTGAATCGCAGTCGCCATATCCTCCTGGGTGCCGTTGTTGACGCCCACAAAATAGCAAGTCTTGCCCGCACGCTCGAACGTTCCAATGCCGTAATAAGGCGAGTTGTAGCTCTCGAAAATCTCTTTCTTACGCCCTGCTTTGCCTGTGAGCTGATGCTCACCCACCAGGGCCATAAAGTTATTGGAAAACGTCGTCAGTCCCGTATCCCGCACGCGCGCAAGCATAGACTGCCCGTTCGCATGCACGTCAAAGACATAGGCGCCCTTATCGAGTTTGCCGTCCGCGGTCAGCAGATCGAGCTCCATCTCGTCCTCGGGACCATCCTCTGCCGAATGTGAGGCATAGCGCATGCCCCCATCCGCGCCAATCGCCAACGTAGCGATACACGAATCCAGCTCAATCTTGTCCTTTGCTTTATGCGGTACATCGACTAAGCCACACACCGTCACCGACTCAATATCCAAAGCGTCAAGGTCAAACGCCGTCACCCGTTCGTCGACAACATCCTGCTTTACCAGCAGTTCTTTGAGCATGGCGCCCAGGATCGCCTCTTGCGCGTTGCGATCCTTTTGCTTTGGCGCCGCCTTAAACAGTGGCTCGCACACATCCGGCGTCACGTGCTGTTCCACCACGCCGGCATACAAGGCATAGCCATCGTCCTCGGCAACCTCATTGGGTACAACGACAAGGTTCAGCACCCGCGAATCAACTGTCCTTCCGCCATACGATGCGCGAACGCCCCACGAGGAATCGTCAAGTCGATCGGCCAGCCGGCGCGCCACTTCGGCAAGCCCATTACGCGCAAACGACACCACGATTCGCTGCCCCGCCATGCGCTCCGCGACCACGCGAGCGTATTCATCACCCTTGAGCACCTCGTAGAAACTCTTACGCGGGTATTCCATGAGCGTCACCCGCGCGAAGTCGCTGTAACGGCGTTCGAGAATCTGCAGCTCTCGATACAGAATGCCCTTCTTGGTATAAGCGACCTTGTCCGCTTGGGCCGAGAACGTCAGATCACGGCGCTTGGACGGCTTGTCGCCCCTGGCGCGACGCAGGATGTACTCGTCTTTTTGCTCGTGGGCAAGCACCATCGTCGCCACGGGCGATAGCCTGTAGCCCACTTGGCTCTTAATCTTCTCGAGCTCTTTCTCGTCACCTTGCGCCCTGCCAATAAGCACACGGCGCTTGGTGAACGTTCGAATCTTAAGATCGAAGGTGCAATCCTCATCGATAACGATTTCAACCGTTTCGATCTTGGCAGGTCCCCTTCCGTCGCTATCGACAGCATCGCGGCGGGCACCCCTGGCGCTAATGACATACAGGTGCCCGGTGTCATTGGGAACCTCGTCCTCAATCCCCTCAAACTGAGAGCAGGAGTTGAACAGCAAACGGAGTGCAACGTAATCGTCCAACTCGTTCCAATTAGTTTTAATCGGAACCACCTGCTCCTGATAAAGCGAGGCATTAAGATCGCCCGTCTGCACGCCCGCTTTGACCATCAGAAAGACGCGATTATCGGCAAGCTGAGTGAGCGCGACGACCTTGCCCGTCTGGCACACATCGGCCATAAAGTTCGCCACGGCATGCTTACCGGCATCGCCTACGTTGCACCAAAAGACCGAGTAGCGCTCCTCGGCAGCAGCGGCATCGAGCTGCAACACGAGCTCTGATACGGCGATGTCTCCCAGACCGCACGGCTGGTTATGCTTCGATTGCACGACGAACCGCCTCCATCATCTCCACATTGATTGCACCGTCAGCGGCCATATAAGGAACGGAGAACACAGTCCCTTCGGCGTCGAGTGCCTTGGGCACGCACTCAAGCGCTGCCTCATCAGCCAAAACGTTGACGATCAGCAGGCGTTTCGCCCCAACCTTTTGAGCCTTCGCCCTAAAGCGCTCGGCATCCGACGCCTCGCGACCGTCTCGAACATAAGCGATATACGCACCGATGCGATAGTGCTTAAAGTCGATCCACACCCCGGTCTTGTTGCCGGCGGCATCGAGCACCTCAAAGTCGCCGCCCATCTCGGCATGGGCAGCATCGCCACGCGTAAGCGAATAACGGCCGTCGTAATATGCCTCAAAGATTGCCCTTCCGGCAGATTCTCCCAGCTCACCCAGGTAGACCGCTTGGAACATATAGGGCGTCATGTGTGCCGTTGCCGCCGGTTGCAGCGTCGAAGGCACCCCGTCACGAGACCAGCGCTCGCGCACCTCACGAATTGACAGCAGCTCGGGCACACGCGCCGCAGCCTGACTCACCTGACGAACCTTTGCGCCCTTATAGCCCGCGCTGCAGCGGCAATAGTCCTCCAGACGAGCGGCAATTTGCTCGACGGGCTCACCATCGTAGTTGGGGAATTAAAACGTGGCACCTTGCATGCCCCGCCTTGCGCATACGCATAGCCGCTCGCAATATGCGGCATGTGCAGCGCGGTGCTCCGGCGTTCCGGGTATTGCACAAGGTCTTCCCACGGCAGGCAAAAATGATGCAGGTAAAAGTCGCGCTCGCTATCGAAGGCAGCAAGATCTTCGTCCCCGGCGTTTAGCGAGGTAACTTTCCACGCCAGCTTTTCGTGCTTTTGCTTGGCAAGGTTGTTCCTAAAGGCGGCAAGGTTCTGCTGCTTAACGGCAGCGTGTTCCTTGTTGTCCGTCATATGGTTGTTGGCAGCGGCGCAGGCACCAACCACCTGCTCGAGCTCGTAGCCCATCGGCAAATCATGCAAGAACGAAAAGTTGCAATCGTTCGCAATCTCGCGGTCGAGCATCACCTGCACGCAAGGCATCTTTACACTCGTGCGCATCAGGCGGCCCACAGCCTGTGCCACAATGCGAGCGCCTTCGACCTGATAAGAGAGGGTGTCGCGCACCGGCAAGCTCTTATTGACGCCAGATAGCAGCATCCGTACGTTCCGGCGCTTTTGAGTAAACGGAACCTCGCCGCGCGCCACCAGCTCCTCCTGCTCCACCACGCCAAGTAGCGCCTGCTGGACAAACTTATCTGAGCTGATCTCCACTCCCCAGGTCAAACGACTTGTGGGCGACTCGATATATAAGAAATCAAGATCCATCTTGGGGCGACGGTCGACATTTTCAAAGCCGCAATCGACCTGATGAACCATGTCGCACAGATTCTCCGGCACCTTGTATTTGAGATTCTTGGAAAAGCCACCGGCCGAAAGATTGATAAACATCAGGGTCGGCTGGCCCAGCTCGAGACGTTTTTGAGCGCCACGCCAACCTGCATCCCATTCCGCAGCGTTAAAGCACGGCACCATGTCCTTGGCGGCCTCAAGCGATTTCTCGTACGACATCTCGGGGCACTTGACGTTTCTAATCACCAGCTCCGCGACAATCTCGCGCGCAAGATCCAGCGCCAGACTATTGAATTCGCCATGGTTTCCCATGTGGCGCGTGGTAAAAACGGCTCCCGCCTGTTGCTCGTTACGCGCCACACCACGGGCCCAAGTACTCACGGCAACAAGCGTCTTGCTCAGGCGCTTCAGCTCAAACTCGATGCTCTTGGCGTCGCTCACGCCCACCCTGTCGGCAATCTTTAAGCGCAGACGCACCGCAAGTCCCTCACTCACGCCAATCCCGTCAAAGAACCGCATCGCGCGCTCGTACACCTCGTCGGGCGACACGATGATGCCGCCAAAGGCGCCGCCTGCCAGCGCGACCATGCCGGCAATTTCCTTGGACTCATCCACCCAGGCAATATCGACGTCGTACTCCTTCGCAGCCTGTTTGTTAAACAGCTTAGTCTGTCGCACTATTTCCTGGTTGAGCTCGCCAATCCAAACGTCCTTGCGAACCACACCATGAACCTCGTCAAGGTAATCGAGGTTGAAGTTATTGACGGTCGGCGCACTCCATGTTGCGCTCATGCACACGCAAGGCGCTTTGGCGGCAATGGAGGCAAGGTAGGCCTCGGGCATGCGCTCAATGCCATGGCTGGTTAGGTACGTGGTAAACATGTGCTCGATGGTGGTTTCCATCACTAAGTAGTCAACGCCACGCGCATACATCGAGTCATCAGCGGCATCGATCTCGTCGTTCTTGCGATCTTTAAAGAACAGCGCCAGCATCAACGAATCCCAAAAGAATTTCTCACTGGTCTGGTCGTTCCTAATGCCCAGAGCGTCGATGATATTCTTGCGCGAAAGATCGTCCTTGTACGAAAGACCCCCGTAGTACAGGCTGTCCATAAGGGTGACGCAACGGGCGAGATGACCCACTACCATCCTGACAAGACCGCGTGCACGGCGCACCGCCTTGCTGACGGTTTGCTGCCCATTCCCTCCACGAGCGGTAATCATATTGCGAGTACCGCCCTCATTGAGTTTGAAGCGCAACGGATTCGCTGAGTTGTCGCCCACCGAGATATCGTCACTACCAAACAGATGTCGACCGGAGAGCTGCTCTTCTTTCGCCTCGTCAGACAGCGCAAAAGGCGGGCGCAGTTTCATTTCCTTAATACAAGAGGCGAGTGCCTTTTGAATTTTCTTGGCATCCTTGGCGATTTCTTCGGCAGCTTCCTCTACGCTCGCCCGCGAAACCCTGTTCCTCTCGGCGTTTGACCCTTTGTGATCGCCCGACGTGGAAGCATGTGTGTAGACCGCCATCCATTGATCTCGATTCCCCAGTAGCAAGGGGTCCACCACACCGCCGTTAAAATGACGATCGAGGATACGCAGAACCTCGTCCGGCTGGAACGTCACGGGATCATCCGTCAGCGTCGACAGTATGTCGGCCTTCATGTGGTCGATTTCGTCAAAGATAAACAGGCCCTTCTCGGCAGCCATTGCGTTAAAGAGCACAACACCCGCACCGGTCACTGTATCGATCCTATTGATGAGCTTTTGCGGTGTCAGAGCAATCACATGCGGCATACTCTCGTCATTGAGCAGAGCAGACGGCCAAATCTGAGGAATCACCTCCATACCGCGCGTGACGTTTTTAAGCTCGTGGCTCACCGCCCAACGCAAGCTCGCATCCGCCGACGACAGCTTATCGCGAAGGGCAGGGGTCAAACGGTCTGCAACACCTCCCAGGCGATTTCGAGTGTCGAGAATGCCCAAGAGGTCATCAGCAATCTCCATAGCGTTGCACCACGCCCGCTTAATGATGCGACGAGAGCTCTCATCGTCTGCCTCGATGGGACACGGGATGTCACGCACGCCCACGGCGCCCTTGCCGCGCGTAGCCTCAATCCAATGCAGGATGTTATCGCCCGCACGCGGAAGATCGAACACCATGCGCTGCGCGGCATCGCCATCCATGCCCTGTTCAACCAGCAATTTGCGCACGCTCGCAACGTAGTTGTCGCGGTTGTCCTTACCCGGCACCACAAACACCAGGTAACGACGGCCCGGGCACTTGTTAAAACAGCCCGAATCGTCCCAGCCACCGGCGATGAGGTCGGCTGTGACCTGCTCGGCCGTATAGTTTTTACCCGAACCCGTCGTGGCGCCCAAAAAGTACAGGCCATTGTTGCCCTGATCCTTGGGGGCAAACAGCGCACGCTCAAAAAACTCGCGCATCGCCTTTTGACGTGCAAGATAGGGAGCGAGCTCCTTGTCGTCCGCAGACGACGGATTCGATTGGCAGTTGAGATCCCACATAGCCATGGTCAAACCTCCGATTTAGTTGTTGTATGTGTTGAATACCATCCCGTGCGGACAAAACTCACGCAGGGCGGTTGAGGCGGCGGCATCCATGCCGCTTAAGAAAAGGAAAGGGAGAATAGTGATCGGCAAATACTTGCAAGTTTTTCTCATCGTGTGACAAGAACTTGCGATTCTTGCAAGTTTTTCTCACGCTACGGCAAGAACCTGCGCGGTCGCCCCGTGGCCATTTGTTATCGGATCGCGGCAAAGCCATACCGAGCCGCCAGCCACGGAGCGGCACCGGGCGTGGACTCCGTAGACAATTGGGAGTAACCCTCCCCCGCTACCTATGCGACATGCCGGCGAGCAGAGACGATATGAGCAGGACATAAAAACATTGAGAGCCCCTGCTGCATGAAAGACCG
>USOF01000059.1 GCA_900556285.1 uncultured Collinsella sp.
GTAAGATCGTCGGCAGCGTCAGATGTGTATAAGAGACAGGATCTGGATGCCGCGACCCGCTATGTCCCGTCCGTGGTGACGCCGACGCGCGCCGGCGGCTTCGATCAGAAGATTGCCATCATCGGTGCCGGCCCGGCTGGCCTGTCCTGTGCTTTCTATCTTGCCGAGAAGGGCTACAAGCCCGTCGTGTTCGAGAAGAACGAGCGCCCGGGCGGCATGCTCACCTATGGCATTCCCAGCTTTAAGCTGGAAAAGGACGTTATCGAGGCTGAGGTCGAGATCATTCACCTGATGGGCGCCGAGTTCCGCTATGGCGTTGAGGTCGGCCGTGACGTGACGCTCGATGAGCTGCGCGAGCAGGGCTTTAAGGCCTTCTACGTTGCCATCGGCTGCCAGGGCGGCCGCCTTGCCGGTATTCCGGGCGAGGATGCCGAGGACGTGACCGTGGCCGTCGACTTCCTTCGCGAGGTCAACAGCGGCAAGATTGATGCACTGCCCGGCCGCACTATCGTGGTGGGCGGCGGCAACGTGGCTATCGACGTCGCGCGCAACGCCTGCCGTCTGGGCTCTGAGCATGTTGAGATGTTCTGCCTGGAGAGCGAGGCCCAGATGCCCGCCAGCGAGGAGGAGCGTCGCGAGGCCATCGAGGACGGCGCGCACATCAGCTGCGGTTGGGGCCCCAAGGAGGTTCACCTGGACGAGGCCGGTCATGTGCGCGGCATCACCTTCAAGCGCTGCACGCGTGTCTTTGACGACGAGGGCCGTTTTGCGCCCGAGTACGACGAGAACGACCTGCGCCGCGTCGATGCCGACCGCGTGGTCATGTCCATCGGCCAGTCCATTGTGTGGGGCGACCTGCTGGCTGGCTCCAAGGTGGAGCTTGGCCGCGGTCAGGGTGCCCTTGCCGATCCTCAGACCTACCAGACCGCCGAGCCCGACATCTTTGTGGGCGGCGACGTCTACACCGGTCCGAGTTTTGCCATCGATGCCATCGCCGCCGGCCACGAGGCCGCCGTGTCCATCCATCGCTATGTGCAGCCGGGGTCCACGCTCACCATCGGCCGCAACCAGCGCCGCTACATCGCGCTCGACCGCGACGATGTCGTGATCGAGAGCTATGACAACGCGAGCCGCGAGGTTGCGCATGTGGACCGCGAACGCGAGAAGGCTGCGCCGTTTGGCGAGTATGTTGAGACCTTTACCGAGGAGCAGGTGCGCGTCGAGACCGCCCGCTGCCTGGGCTGCGGCGCCTCGATCGTCGACCCCAACAAGTGCATCGGCTGCGGCCTGTGCACCACCAAGTGCGCGTTTGACGCCATCCATCTGGATCGCGACCGCCCCGAGTGCTCCACGATGGTCAAATACGAGCAAAAGCTCCCAAGCCTGGGCAAGTATGCTTTAAAGCGCGCCATCAAGATCAAATTTGGTCGCAAGTAAGTAGCCATAACGGGAACGGCGGAAGAAAAAGTGCATGAATTGGGGATCGTTTACCACATCATTCGCGATGTTGAGAACGTGGCGCGCGCCAATGGCGTGAGTCGCGTTTCGAGCGTGACGTTGCTGTTGGGCGAGGTCTCGGGCGTCGTTCCCGACTTGCTGCTCGACGCTTGGCGCTGGGCTGCAGATAAAAAGCCCATCACCGAGGGCGCGGAGCTTATCGTGGAGCCCGTCGAGGCCGTGACGCATTGCGAGGTATGCGGCCGCGACTACGCGACGGTCGAGCATGGCAAGACCTGCCCCCATTGCGGTAGCGGCGAGACATACCTGCTGCAGGGCCAAGAGGTCATGATCAAGCAGATCGAGACCCCCGACGAGGATCCGGCAGACGCTGCTCCTGACGGCCTCTCCGACGCCCCCGACGCCGTCGACGCCGCCAACCCCCTCCACATCGTCTAGGATCCCCTATAAGTTGCGGTGAAATAGTTCCTAAATCCAGCCTTCTGGCTCTTAAACAAGAACTATTCCACCGCAACTATTTTGAGTGGTTTCGTAGACCATAAGTCACGAAAAAAGTCAAGCCATGTCTGTTTAAACAAAATGGCGGCAGTACAAGCGCATTCGCGCTTGCCTAAAATCGATATTAATGAACAGCCTGCTTGTATCTGTAAAAGGCATGGCTTGATGAGCGACGCCTTGTCGTGTAATGAGTCAAAAAGCAGTAACGTAATCAACTTGTAACAAACTTAGACGTTTAAACAAATAATCCAACCTTTTGCGAATTTAGCTATAATTCCACAATCCAAACAGGTATACTCCTTTCATGTCGTGTAGGAAATACGTAGACAAAAAGGAGGTTATGTGATGGTAAGTATTGTTCTTGCTAGCCACGGGGACTTGGCAGCTGGAATCAAGCAGACGGGCTCGATGGTCTTTGGCGATCAGCCGTCTGTTGCCGTGGTCTCGCTCGAGCCGAGCATGGGCCCCGACGATTTCCGCGCCAAGGTCGAGGAAGCAGTCGCTTCCTTCGAGGACCAGGAGCAGGTGCTCTTCCTCGTTGATCTGTGGGGCGGCACGCCGTTCAACCAGATCAGCGGGCTCATCGAGGGCCACGATTCCTGGGCTATCGTCACCGGTGTCAACCTGCCTATGCTCATCGAGGCATATTCGCAGCGCTTTGACGCAAAGAACACTGCACATGCGATCGCAAAACATCTCGTGACTGAGGCTAAGGCTGGCGTGCGCGTCAAGCCCGAGTCTCTGGAGCCCGAGGAGAAGAAGCCGGCTGCGGCCGCCGCTGCTCCTGCAGGCGCCATCCCTCCGGGAACGGTCATCGGCGACGGGCACATCAAGATTGCCCACGTCCGTATCGACACCCGTCTGCTTCATGGTCAGGTGGCCACCACGTGGACCAAGCAGATCAACCCCAACCGCATCATCGTGGTTTCCGACGGCGTTGCTCACGACGAGCTCCGCAAGACCATGATCGAGCAGGCTGCCCCTCCGGGAGTCCATGCCAACGTCGTGCCCATCAAGAAGATGGCCGAGGTCGTCAAGGACACGCGCTTTGGTGACACCAAGGCCATGCTGCTCTTTGAGAACCCGCAGGATCTGCTCAAGGCCATCGAGGCCGGTGTCGACATCAAGGAAGTCAACATCGGTTCCATGGCTCACTCCAAGGGCAAGGTCGTCGTCACCAACGCCGTCGCTATGGGCGATGATGACGTTAAGACTCTCGAGGCCCTCAAGGCCAAGGGCGTCAAGTTCGAGGTCCGCAAGGTTCCTTCGGATTCCTCCGAGGATCTCGACGCCATGTTGAAGAAAGCTAAGGCCGAACTGGCCGCTCAAGCATAGTAAAGGAGGGTCCGATACATGTCTGCAATCACTATTCTGCTTGTTGCGATTGTCGCGTTGCTTGCCGGTATGGAAGGCATTCTGGATGAGTTCCAGTTCCATCAGCCGCTCGTGGCATGCACGCTTATCGGTCTCGTAACCGGTCACCTTCAGGAGGGCATCCTCCTGGGCGGTTCGCTCCAGATGATGGCCCTTGGCTGGGCTAACGTTGGCGCCGCTGTCGCGCCTGACGCCGCTCTGGCCTCGGTCGCTTCTTCGATCATCATGGTGCTCGCCCTCAACGGTGGCGCCACCGATTCGGCAAAGGCCGTTACCGCCGCCATCGCCGTCGCCGTCCCGCTGTCGGTCGCCGGTCTGTTCCTGACCATGATCTGCCGTACCCTGGCTACCGCTATCGCTCACGCCATGGACGGTTGCGCCGAGAAGGGCGACTTCTCCGGCATCGAGCGCTGGCAGTACGCTGCTATCCTCATGCAGGGCCTTCGTATCGCCATCCCGGCAGTACTTCTGTGCATCATCCCGGCCGAGGCTGTTACCAACGCGCTTAACGCTATGCCCGACTGGCTGTCCGGCGGTATGGCTGTCGGCGGCGGCATGGTCGCTTCCGTCGGTTACGCCATGGTCATCAACATGATGGCCACCAAGGAGACCTGGCCGTTCTTCATCCTCGGCTTTGTCCTTGCTGCCATCCCTCAGCTCACGCTGATCGCCCTTGGCCTCATCGGCATCTCCCTTGCCCTCATCTACCTTGGCCTTAAGGATCTGGCCAAGCAGGGTGGCGGCATGGGCGGCGGCTCCGGTGACCCGCTCGGCGACATTCTGAACGATTACGAGTAGGAGGGGAGTGATACATATGGCAGAGAACAAGATTCAGCTCACCAAGGCTGACCGCAAGAAGGTTTGCTTCCGTCATCAGTTCCTTCAGGGCTCGTGGAACTACGAGCGTATGCAGAACGGCGGCTGGTGCTTCGCAATGATCCCTGCGATCAAGAAGCTCTACACCAGCAAGGATGACCAGATTGCCGCTCTTAAGCGCCACCTGGAGTTCTATAACACCCACCCCTATGTTTCCGCCCCCGTCATTGGCGTTACCCTCGCTCTCGAGGAGGAGCGCGCCAACGGTGCCCCGATTGACGACGTCGCCATTCAGGGCGTCAAGGTCGGTATGATGGGCCCGCTCGCCGGTGTCGGCGACCCCGCCTTCTGGTTCACCCTTCGCCCGATTCTGGGTGCTCTGGGCGCTTCCCTGGCCCTGTCCGGCAGCATCGCCGGTCCGCTGCTGTTCTTCTTCGCGTGGAACATCATCCGTTACGCCTTCCTGTGGTACACGCAGGAGTTTGGCTACAAGGTCGGCTCCTCCATCGCCAAGGACCTCTCCGGCGGTCTGATGGGCAAGGTCACCGAGGGTGCTTCCATTCTGGGTATGTTCATCATCGGCGCCCTGGTCGAGCGCTGGGTGTCCATCTCCTTCACCCCGGTCGTCTCCAAGGTTACGCAGTCTGCTGGCGCCTTTATCGACTGGGCTAACCTGCCCTCCGGTTCTGAGGGTGTCAAGGAAGCACTGACGATGTATAACTCCATCGGTGCTAACGCCCTTGATCAGGTGAAGGTCACCACGCTTCAGGCCAACCTCGATCAGCTCATCCCTGGCCTTGCCGCCGTGTGCCTGACCCTGCTGGTCTGCAAGCTCCTCAAGAAGAAGGTCAGCCCGATCGTCATCATCCTGGCTCTCTTCGCCATCGGCATCATCGGTCGCGTCTGCGGCTTCATGTAAGCACGTTTCGGCTTAAGACCGAGAATTGCTAGGCAAGGGCTTTTGAGCCATTGAAACGGACCGCACCCGGTGGGTACACTGGATGCGGTCCGATTGTTTTATTTGGAGGGCGAGGCGCGCATGGCGCAATCTCAGAACAGCACGGTCGATCTGGCAACGCCGGCAACCTGCCTGATGGGGCTTACCAGCCACGGTAACGTGATGGTGGGCAATAAGGCGTTCGAGTATTACAACGAGCGTAATCCCGAGGATTATATTCAAATCCCGTGGGACGAGGTCGACTATATTGCCGCCGAGGTTTTGCGCGGCACCAAGAAGATCACGCGTTTTGCCATCTTCACCAAGGACAACGGTCACTTTACGTTTTCGACGCGCGACGACAAAGAGACGTTGCGCGCGGTCCGCAAGTACGTCGACGAGGACAAGCTCGTGCGTTCGCCCGACTTTATCGATGTGACGGCCAAGGGTGCCAAGAGCATCCCTTCCGTTATCAAAAACCTCTTCCACAAAGGCAACTAGCTCCTCATAAGTTGCGGTGAAATAGTTCCTAAATACGGCTTTAGATGCTTCAGACAGGAACTATTCCACCGCAACTTCGAAGTCTAGTCATGCGACGTATGGCGATGCAGTAAATCTGCTACACTAGTACAACATGCCTCCGTAGCTCAGGGGATAGAGCACCGCTCTCCTAAAGCGGGTGTCGACGGTTCGAATCCGCCCGGGGGCACCACATAAAATTGTGGGCCAGAGAGATTAAACCTCTGGCCTTTTTTATGTTGCTCTTCGTGTTCGTTGGGCAGCTCTGCCTCGAATTGTCAATTGAGAGGTCTTCGGCTGACGTCCGGCGTAAAAGGAGGTCTTCAAGCGGTTGATTTCCGATCTCAGCCGAACACGTTGAGCGGATAGACCGTTCCCGCAGCTAGCCGAACGCCCCCGAGGCCCCATTCAGGCCCCGGGGGCGCCGTTTTCCCAGTTGAAGGAACGGTGGAGATGTGTTTCGATAGGTCCGGTGGCCATGCTCCGCCCTCCGCCCGGCACCTCTTCCCAGACTCAGCCGGACGGTCGGTCCGTCTATTCCGTTTTGCCTTTAGGCTAGGCCAGCGGGGCATCGCCCCTCTCTGCGCGCGCCCTCTCGATGAGTCCCGGCGTCAGGTCGAGTTCGCCGAGCGCCACGTCCTCCACGCCGTAGGCGTCCAGCAGCGCCGCCGCGTCCTCCCCGAGCATCGCCCTGAAGGCGCGCGCGGGCGTCGAGAAGCCGAGCGCGCCGCGGGGCTCCGAGTTCACGTGCGACATGGCGAGCGCCAGGTCGGCCGCCGAGAGCCGGTCGAACCTGAGCCCGGCGCCCTTGGGCAGCAGCTTCCTGAGCTCGACGTGGTTGCGCTCGCAGGCGCCCTTCTGGTCGCTGCGCCTCGGGTCGCAGTAGAACAGCCTCGTCTCGCCGGGCCCCTCGCCGACGAGGTCCGCGATCGCCCCCTCGTCGGAGAACTCCGCGCCGTTGTCGGTGAGCACGGCGCGGAAGACCCTCCCCATGCCGTCGGGGCCCAGCACCGAGCGCACGCCCCCGAGCGCGGCCGCCACGCACGCGGCGTCCTTCGCCGGCAGCGGCAGGTAGAGCTGGAGCCTGCTGGGGCGGTGGAGCAGCGTCAGGATGCACGCGGAGTCCGCGCGGGAGCCCTCGACCGTGTCCATCTCCCAGGCCGCGGCGCACGCGTCCTCCCCGAGGGCGAGGAACGCGG
>USOF01000060.1 GCA_900556285.1 uncultured Collinsella sp.
GGCTGGTGGTGGTCGGTGACCACCACGTCGATCCCCTTTTCCCGGGCATAGGCGATCTCCTCCACAGCGGAGATGCCGTTGTCTACCGTCACAATGAGCTTCACGCCCGCCTCGGCGATCTGCCCCAAAAGCTCAGTCGCACGATCGTCGCCCGGCGCATAGGCGAGCAAGCCATCAATCTTCTCGCCCACCTGCAGACGCTCGTCGATTTGCTCGAGTGCATCAGCGTAGCCGCCCACGCCAAATTCAACGCGCTCAACCGTAATGCCCCGGTCGATGACCTCCCGTTCAAAGCGATTGCAGCCTTCCCACAGGTAACGGAAAAAGTACGCTCCCTCGCGCGATGCGCGGGGCAGGCAAAACACCAGATTGATATCCTTGCGGCGCAGGCTTGAGGCACTTGTGTTGCGGTGATAGCCCATGGCCTCGGCCTTAGCGTTCACCTTGGCGCGCACGGATTCGCTCACGCCGGCCTTTCCCGTCAGAGCCTTGTGCACGGTATTGATGGAAACGCCAAGCTCGGCGGCTATGTCCTTCATGGTTACGCGAGCGCTCATGCGGTTACTCCGTTATAGATAAGTTGCCAATTAATAGTCCAGTTAACGATACCCCAAAAATACTCTTCGACTCGCCGTGCTCTCCCTCAAATGCACAAAGCGCCCCGCGAACGGATGCTCGCGGGGCGCTTGGATATCTGGACCTTATTTGATACCGCGGCCCAAGTCTTCGGCGATTTTGTCCACGCCCTTAAGTGCGGCGCACGTCTTTTTGTTGGAGCAATGCCCCGTGCAAACGCCACCCTGAGCGCAGTCGGCGCAGGTGCCCTTGCGGTAGACGCGCACGCATACCGCGACAAACGCAACGCCGATAACAGCCAGTACAACAATATCGATAGGTGCCATAGCAAGCCTCCTCTAGTTAACCATCACTTACTTTACTCCATTCTCCACCTACCGAATAGGGACAGGTTTAATTTGGTCAGTTTTATCTGCGGAAACGCCACATCTTACTTCTGGAGCAAAGCAATCTGTCCCCCCATTGCATCAAAAAGCCCGAGTGTCACTAAGACACCCGGGCTCGTGGAAAGGGGTTGATCCTTATTCGGACTTAGGCGGAAACTGCAGCGGAAGCAGTGTTGGTCTCGTCCTCGTCCGTCCAAGCATACTTGGGCATAGGACGGAAAATCTGGAAGAGCATCGCGACCAGCAGCACGATAGCCACAATCGTCCAGATACCAAACTGTCCCAACACAAGCAGGTTATAGAACTGGTTGATGAACAGGCCGATCACCCAAGCGAAGGCGCACTCGTAGCCGAGGGCAATCGCGGTCCACTTGCCGGAATTCATCTGGTTGCGGATGGTACCCATAGCGGCAAAGCACGGAGCGCACAGCAGGTTGAACGCGCCGAAGGCAACGCAGGCGCCCATGGTGGGGAACATGCCGGCAAACGCGGTCCACAGGCTCGGGTCGGTCTCGCCCGCGTCGGCGACGGACAGCAGCGAGCCGGCGGTGGCGACAACGTTCTCCTTGGCGACGAGGCCAGAGACAGTCAGCGCGGTTGCCTGCCAGGTGCTAAAGCCGAGCGGGGCGAAGATCCAAGCGACCAGGTTGCCCAGCATGGCGAGCACGGAGTAGTCCATGAACTCCTCGGGGATGCCGTCCATCGCAGGCAGGAAGCCAAAGGAGCCGTTGTAGCTACCAAAGTTGGAGAGGAACCACACCACGACGGTAGAGGCGAAGATGATCGTGCCGGCCTTCTTGATAAAGGCCCAGCAGCGCTCCCACACGTGCAGCGCCCAGGAGCGGATCGCCGGGAAGTGGTAAGCGGGGAGCTCCATGACAAACGGGGTCGGGCGGCCGGCGAAGAGCTTGGTCTTCTTGAGCATGAGGCCCGAGGCGATGACGGCAAAGACGCCCAGGAAGTAGAAGAGCGGGCTGATCCACGCGGCGGTGGTAGAAGAATCGCCGATGATGGAACCCATGAGCAGGGCGATGATCGGCAGCTTAGCGCCACAGGGAATGAACGTGGTGGTCATGACCGTCATGCGGCGGTCCTTCTCGTTCTCGATGGTCTTGGTAGCCATGACGCCGGGGACGCCGCAGCCCGAGGACACGAGCATGGGGATGAAGGACTTACCGGACAGGCCAAAGCGGCGGAACACGCGGTCCATGATGAAGGCGACGCGGGCCATATAGCCGCAGTCCTCCAAGAAGGACAGCATGACGAACAGCAGGAACATCTGCGGGACGAAGCCGAAGATGGCGCCCAGGCCGCCGACGATGCCGTCGCAGACCAGCGAATCGACCAGGCCACCGTCCTCGGTGCCGCCCGCCACAAGGACGTCGTGCACCACGGTGGTGATACCCGGGACATAGGGGCCGTACTGTGCCGGGTCGACCGAGTCGGCATTGTCACCCGCAGCCTCGACGGCCGCGTCGTAGGCGTCGCGACCCTGGCCGAGCACATACCAACCGTCGGTACCGAAGAGCTGGTCGTTGGTGAAGTCGGTCACCGTGCCGCCCAAGGTAGAAACGGCGATGTAGTACACGCAGAACATGATGACCACAAAGATCGGCAGGCCCAGGATACGGTTGGTAACCACGCGGTCAATCTTCTCGGAGGTGCTCATCTTGGCAGGAGCCTTGGTCATGCACTCGTCGATAATGTGCGCGATGACGCCATAGCGCTCGCCGGTGATGATGGACTCGGCATCGTCGTCGCAATCCTGCTCGCACTGGGCGACCAGCTCCTCCACGCGAGCGGCCTTCTCCTTGGTGAGGTTGATGAGCTTGCAGGCGTCCGCATCGCGCTCGAACAGCTTGACGGCGTAATAGCGGCGCTTGTTGGCGGAAACGCTCGCCGGCAGGTTGTTCTCGATGTGCGTCAGGACATCCTCGATGGAGGAGTCGAACTTGTGCTCCGGCACCTGGCCCTTGGAGGCAGCGGACTTCTTAACCTGCTCGAACAGCTCCGTGATGCCCTTGTTCTTAAGAGCGGAGATCATCATGACCGGGCAGCCGAGCTTCTTGGAGAGCTTGTCCGTGTCGATCTTGTCGCCGTTCTTCTCGACCAAGTCGGCCATGTTGAGGGCGACGACTACGGGCAGGCCGGTCTCGATAACCTGAAGCGCCAGGTACAGGTTGCGCTCGAGGTTGGTGGCATCGACAACCTGGACGACCACATCGGGCTCGCCGCTCATGAGGTAGTCGCGCGAGCACTGCTCCTCGGGGCTGTAGGGGGAAAGCGAGTAGATGCCGGGGAGGTCCGTAATGGTAACGTTCTTGTCGCTTAGGAGCTTGGCCTCCTTTTTCTCAACCGTGACGCCGGGCCAGTTGCCAACGTAGCCGTTGGCGCCGGTGATCAGGTTGAAAAGCGTGGTCTTGCCGCAGTTGGGGTTACCCGCCAGCGCGACATGGATCTGAGAATCCGCCATTCAATCCTTCTTCCTTGTGTGCCTGCGCTGCTTTCTCCGCGCAGGCTGGATAATGTGCTTCAAAGATGCTGCATTAAGTTAGAAAAACCTAACTTTATCTGCAAAAATATGCGCCGCAAGTCCTTACTGAACCTCGACGACGGCCGCCTCCTCCTTGCGGATGGAAAGCTCGTAGCCGCGCACGTTGATCTCGACCGGATCACCGAGCGGTGCAACCTTCACGACCTTGAACGAAGTGCCCTTGATAAGCCCCAGGTCCATAAGGTGGCGGCGAAGCGCACCCTCACCGTGAAGCTTGACGATGGTGGAGCTCTCGCCCACCTTAACGTCACCCAACGTCTTCATTTACTTGTCCCCCTTTCAGTGCGTACAGAAATTCCGTCGACTAACCGACGGTCATGATGTGCATGGCAACTTTGGAATCGATGCCAAAGCGTGCGCCCAGCACCGTGACGATGATATTGGCGCCACTCGAGCTCACCACGTGGATTTCGTTGCCCTCGACAAAGCCGAGGTCCTTGAGGTGGTGCTTCATGTCCTCATTGCCCTTTACACGAGACACGCGCACGGTTTCGCCCGCTTTTACCATCGAAAGCGGCATGGCCGGCATCTGCGGTCCGCAAGACATGAGTGGCTCCTAACGTCAGTTCGTCCTCAACATCGACGCGATAAAAGTTAACCACGTCTATGTTCGCTTTAGTAAACTAGCACGTGGTTAACTTTTTGGAAAGGGTCCCTATTCAGATTTCGAAAAAGTTTCCTTTATGAAACAAAAGAGGCACCGCAAAGACCATCTCTTTGCGGTGCCTTGTCATACCAATTTATGCAACAAAGGGGACTGTCCCCTTGTCACATTGTTGAGGTTAGAGCGAGAGGTTTCTGATCGACGTGACGCAGGAGGCCTCATCCACACCCGAAACGCGGAAGATGATGTTCTCGCCGCACTCGCCGTAGAGAGCCATGAGGCCCATAACATCGCGGCCATCCGTGTGGCGGTCGCCGATGCTGACCGACACGTCGCTACGATGCTTGGCAATGATGTCATAGAGCAGCGCAACCGGGCGGGCATGCAGTCCCAACGGATCTTTAATCGTCTTCGTAAACTCGACCATGTCCCCTCCCACGACATCGCACATTCGGCCGGCAAACCCAGCCACGTGGTAGTTATTGTACGTTACCGGCGCACCCCCGTCTCACAAAAAACGAGGGAAGGCACACGTCCTTCCCTCGTTGCTGGCAATAGGTAGCCGCTCGCCTACATCAGGCGCAGGCTGACGTCCTTGAGCTGGGCGCCGGAAACGGCACTCGGAGCACCCGACATAAGGTCGGAGCCGCTGGCCGTCTTGGGGAACGCCATGACGTCGCGGATGGAGTCGGAACCGGTGAGCAGCATGCACACGCGGTCCAGGCCCAGAGCAAAACCACCCATCGGGGGTGCACCAAACTTGAGCGCCTCCATGAGGAAGCCGAACTGCGACTCGGCTCGCTCCTCGGTGAAGCCCAGGAGCCTGAGCATAGACATCTGCATCTCGGCGTTGTGGATACGCATACCGCCGCCGCCGGCCTCAAAGCCGTCCATGACAAAGTCGTAGGTGCAAGAGCCCGCGGCCAGCGGGTTCGCCTTGATGGCCTCGAGGTCATCCGTATCAGGCAGGGTGAAGGGCTGATGCTCGGCGGCGTACGCCTTGCGGTCCTCGTCCCAATGGAACAGTGGGAAGTTGACCACCCACAAAAAGTCGTGGCCCTCGCGGGGAACATCCAGGGCGTCGGCCATGTGGCAGCGCATGCCGCCCAGGATCTCGTCGGCGCCAAGGCGATCGGCGACGGCGAACATGACCAGGTCGCCGGGCTGAGCGTCCATCTCGGCGCGCAGGGCGGCCATCTCCTCGTCCGTAAAGAACTTCACGATGGGGCTGTTGATGGAGCCGTCCTCGCGGAAGGCGATCCAGGCCAGGCCCTTGGCGCCAAACGTGGAGGCCACGCCGGCGAGCTTATCGATCTTGGCACGTGCCCAGGCGCCGGCGCCCTTGGCGTTGATGGCCTTGACGACAGAGCCCTCCTCGTTCGCGGCAGTCGCAAAGACCTTGAACTTGGAGTTGGCAAAGATGTCGGTCAGGTCGACCAGGTGCATACCATAGCGGGTATCGGGCTTGTCGGAGCCATAGGTGTCCATGGCCTCCCAGTAGTCCATGCGACGCAGCGGCGTGGGCATCTCGACACCCATGCGGCCGAAAGCATCGGCAAGAACCTCTTCGAGCGCGCTCATGACATCGTTCTGGTCCACGAAAGACATCTCGATATCGACCTGGGTGAACTCTGGCTGACGGTCGGCACGCAGGTCCTCGTCGCGGAAGCACTTGGCAACCTGGTAGTAGCGCTCGACGCCACCGACCATGAGCAGCTGCTTCAGAAGCTGCGGGGACTGCGGCAGAGCGTAGAAGTTGCCCGGCTGGATGCGGCTGGGGACGATGAAGTCGCGGGCGCCCTCGGGCGTGGACTTGAACAGGGAGGGCGTCTCGACCTCCATGAACTCACGGTTGTGCAGCGCCTCGCGAATGGCAAAGGTAAAGTCGGAGCGCAGCTTGAGGTTTGCCATCATCTCGGGACGACGGAGGTCCAGATAGCGATAGCGCAGACGGGTGTCCTCGCTGGTCTCGATGCCGTCCTCGATCTGGAACGGCGGGGTCTTGGAGCGGTTGAGCACCTGCGCGTGGTCGACGAGGACCTCGATCTCGCCGGTGGCGAGCTTGTCGGGCACGCCGGTCATGCCGAAGATCGAGGTGCCGTCGGGACAGGCGTGGCAATGGGGCGGCATGAGTATCGATGCGCCGCGGCGCGCCGCGTTCATGCTCTGGCAGTAGCGCAGCTTCTCGGTGGGCATGGGAACATCGGGCAGTGGCTCGTCGATGTCGATGAGCCCGACGGCCACCGGATGCCAGCGCAGGTCGAGCGCTTCCATGATGGCCTTCTCCGCCTCGGCGTAATGCTGCTGCTCCTCGGCGGAAATGGGCTCGGCGCGCTCCTCGCCGGCATACGGATCGAAGGCTGCGGCGCCGGGCAGCGACTTGATCACGATGGCGCGTTGCGGGCATTGCCCCGAGCAGGTCGTGCAGCCGACGCACGCCTCCATATCGACAGCCCTCGGCATGCCGTTATCGTCCACCTCGAGGCAGTACTGCGGGCAAAACGCCACGCATAGGCCGCAGGCAACGCAGCGATCCGCATCGTGTATGAACTCGTAGTCAGCGCTCATGGACTGCTCCTTGTCGCATTAGGCAGTGGGGCCGGTTCCCCACCTCTCGTAGATACGCTCACCGGCAGACTTCGTCATCTGGT
>USOF01000061.1 GCA_900556285.1 uncultured Collinsella sp.
AAACCCGGCAGCACGCGGCTCGCATGATAGTCATCGAACAGCTTACCGCCAAACTCCAAATAGAGCTTGCCACCAAACTGCGAGATGCGCTCCTTAATGTGAGCAGCCTGCAGCTCGATATACTTCGCGTTGTCGAAACCCTGGCGCATGTATGGCTCCCGTCCCGTTTCCAATTAATGTTCTAGGCGATTATAACGGAGCCCGCCCTCCCCGATACCCAGACCATCAACAGGCACCAACCAAACACGCCCACCGCAACCACCGGGGACCCGAGATGGCTAATTTGGGACGGGAAACAAGGCACTCAGCACCAACAATGGCAGCGCCGCAGGTTGAGCATAAGCCAGCGAAAGCCCGCCAGAGCGAGCAAGGTGACGTGAAAGAGGAGGGCATAGGCCTTTTGGCCATGCCCGACGATTGAACGTCAGATTGCCGCTCTGGCGGGCTCGCAGCGTCGAGTGGTTCCGGCGTTTGTTAAAACGCCGGAACAGATCCCCTAATGCTCGATCCAGCAGCGAAGCGTCTCGCCAGCTTGCAAGTGGCGCAGGTTTTCCGCGGCAATGTCGACCACATTGTTGAGCGTGGCTGCCAGGTGAAACCAACCGGAGACGTGCGGCGTGATGAGCATGTTGGGTGCATCCCACAGTGGGCTTGTCTCAGGCAGCGGCTCGGGGTCGGTGACGTCGACCGCGGCGCCGGCGAGATGACCCGACTCCAGGGCGGCAACCAAGTCGTCGGCGACCACAAGATCGCCGCGGCCGCCGTTGGCAAAGAAGGCGCCCGGTTTCATCGCGGCGAAGAACTCGGCGTTCGCCAAGCCGCGGGTCTCGGGCGTGCTGGGCATAAAGGATGCGACGACGTCGGCCTCGGCTAGTCGCTCGGACATGCCGTCCATGCCGTCCATGTCCTCAAATACAATGGGGTAGACGAGTGGATGGCGCTTGATGCCGCGGACGTGCGCGCCCATGTTGCGGCAGAGCGTGGCGAAGTGGCCGCCGATATCGCCCGCGCCTAGCACCAGCACGTTGGCGTTTTTGAGCGAGGTAACCGGCCCCAAATCCTCCCAGCGATGCTCGCGCTGCAAGTCGTGATAGCCGGGCAGGCGCTTCATCATGGAAAGGACCATGGCAAACATGTGCTCGCTCACGGCCTGGCCGTAGGCGCCCACCGAGCAGGAGAGCTTAGCGTCGGCTGGCACGGTGCCGGCGGCCAAGTAATCGTCATAGCCCGCGGTCTGCAGTTGCAGTAGCTGGAGGTGCTCGCATGCGGTAAGCAGAGCAGGGTCTATGTTGCCCAAGATTACGTCGGCGCTGGCGGCCTGCTCACGCGTGATGGAGTCGGCGTTCGTGTAGATAAAGTCCTCGCCCGGAGCGCTCGACTCAAGAATTGCGCGATGGCGATTGTTGACGGGCAACAAAACCAGGATGTTCACAAGCAGTCCTCTCCGCTCAACCTACCAAAAAGGGACAGGTTTATTATTGGCAGGTTTTATCAGGTAAAACGTTCAAACAAAAACGCCGGATGCAAGACGAGCGTGCCCGTCAGCATCCGGCGCATCCGCGGCTACCAGCTCAGCAGCTCGTAGCCGTCCTCGGTCACCACGAGCTGTACCTCGCACTGGGCCGAATCGCTGCCGTCCTTGGTGCGCACGCACCAGCCGTCACCCTTGCTGATCTTGATGTCGGGCGCTCCGGCGTTGACCATGGGCTCGATGGTAAAGACCATGCCCGGGGCCATGATGGTGTCCACATCGGGCGCCTCGGTGGTAAAGCCCACAAACGGGTCCTCGTGGAACTCCTTACCGATGCCGTGCCCGCCGTACTCGCGCACCACGCTAAAGCCGGCGTCCTCGACGGTCTTTTGCACTGCCTCGGCCATAACGGACAACGGCAGCCATGGCTTGACGGCCGCCAGACCCGCCTCCACGCTGGCACGGGTGACGTCGACCAGGCGCTGGCGCTCGGCCGAGACCTCGCCGATGCAGAACATGCGGCTCGAATCACTAAAGTAACCGTCCAAGATCGTGGAGCAGTCCACGTTGATGATGTCGCCCTCGTGCAGCACGTCCGTATCGCAGGGGATACCGTGGCAGACCACATCATTGATCGAGGTGCACACGCTCTTGGGGTAGCCCTCGTAGTTGAGGTCGGCCGGCGTGCCACCGTGCTCGACGGTGTAGTCGTAGATCATCTGGTCGATCTGGTTGGTGGTCATGCCCGCGGCGATGTGCTCGCCTACGTAATCGAGCACGCCCACGTTGATGGCGGCCGATCGCTTGATGCCCTCGATATCGGCGGGAGTCTTGTAGAGCGTGCGGGGCAGAACCTCCCAGCCCTCTTCCCACAAGCGTTCGAGGCGCTCATCAAAGGCGCTATGGCATTTCTTATATTTTTTGCCGCTGCCGCACCAGCAAGCGTCGTTGCGGCCAGGCACGGGTCCTTTGTCATACATGGCTAACTTCCTTTCATTCGCAGCTAGTATAGCCCACCCACGCGTCCATAAAAGTTGCGGTGATATAGTTCCGATTTAAGCGGTTTAACAGCACAAATAGGAACTATATCACCGCAACTGATGGAGCGGGATGGCTGACACTAGCCGCTGCGTGGTTTTGCTAGTAGCTCACCTGGCAGGGAATGCCGAGGGCTTGGACGCGCGCGGCAATGGCGTCGAGCACCTCGGGCGCTGCTTTGGCAAGGCCGGCGACCGGCGTCTCGCGTGCCACCGTGTAGATGGTCGCCTCCTGCGGACGAATGCGCTCGAGCGCCGCGAGCCAAGGGCCGACGTACTCCTCGCCGGTGTTATCGAGAGACTTGCCCCGGTACTCACCGCTCAAAAACATCGTCTGGATAATGACATGACCGTTAAAGCCTGCGAACGTCTCGATCTGGTGCTCGACGTCATAGGGGCCAACGGGCTGGTCGAGCAGCTGGATAAACGCCGGGTCGACGGTATCGAGCTTAAGAATGTTGTCGTCGACCATCATGAGCGCATCGTGCACAGCGGGCTGGTCGGCGCGCGTGCCGTTGGAAAGCACGGCAATCTTGGTGTTGGGGGCTAGCTGATCGCGCAGCGCGACGGCGCCGGCGATGGCCTGTGGAAACTCCGGTGCGGCGGTGGGCTCGCCGTTGCCTGCGAAGGTGATTACATCGGGGAGCTCGCCCTCGGCTGCCATCTCGCGCAGCTTTGCCTCGAGCGCTTCGAGTACCACGGCAGCCGTGTTATACGGCTCATGGCAGGGGCGCTCGGCGTTGAGGCCGTTCTCGCAGTAGATGCAGTCGAACGTGCAGATTTTGCCGCTGGCCGGCATCATGTTGACGCCGAGCGAGAGACCAAGGCGACGGCTGCGAACGGGCCCAAAGATGGGGCTGGCATTCAAAAACGTAGACATAGGCATATGCTCCTCAAGACAATTGTGCCTAAGCATAGCATCGGCTCCAAAGCAAGGTGTGGGCTCTTGCTTTACAAGTTTCGTTTTTTCACGTCGCTCATGATGCCGTGCCATGAAAAGCCTCGGGTCGGGTACAGTTAATCTGTTAACAAGGCGTAAAGCAATGCGGGTCCATCCAACCGTGCTGACGTGCAACTGGATGAGCATTGATGATGGGGGCACAACATGGATTTTACGGTCGAGAATGCGGGCACCACGATTGCCTGTCGCGAATATGCCGGCCCGGATGTGTCGCCTGATACTCCTGCCTTGGTGTGCGTGCACGGCGCTTGTGTTGACGGCGTCTTTTTTGACGGTATCGCCCGCGAGCTCGCCTGTGACTACCGCGTCATTGCCTACGACCGCCGCGGCTGTGGTGGCAGCAGCGATGCGGCAGACGGCAGCTATGATCTTGCCGCTCAGGCCGCCGATCTGCAAGCCGTGATCGAACACGTTGGCGCTCCGACAAATGTGCTTGCTCACAGCGTCGGTACGTTGGTGGCGCTGGAGCTTCTTCGTACCGAACCCCATCTCGTCGACCGTGCGATTCTGCATGAGCCGGCTGTTTCGGCCGAAGGCGTCGGCATGGGCGCAGCTCCGGTTTTGCTCGATATGATTGCGGCTGGAAAGGTTTCAAGGGCGCTCCGGCTTTTCTTGGGAGCCCTCGGCGACATGGACCCCGAGGCTCCTGGGACGACCGAAGCGGAAGTCAAACATGCCCTGCGCAATGGCCGTTGCTTTATGGCGAACGAATATGGAACAAATATGACATATGCTCCCGACTGGGAGCGCGCCCGCGCGTCAAAGGCGGTATCGGCCGTGTTTTTGGGCGAGCTTTCGGTCGATACGCCCCGCGAGGCTGGCACGCGAGCGGCTGCCGAATATCTCGATTGCCCCCTCGTAATGATTCCCGGGGTGCACAACGGCCTGCGCGATCGCCCGGCAGCGGCTGCCCGGGCTGTCTGTGGCATCTTGGGGCTCTAACACCCGCAATGACCAAAGCAGGCTTCACCCGCAAACGTTTCGGCCGTGTTAACAAATGTGCTCAAAACCTCACGTCTACGACTTCAATCGCGCAGCCTGTCAACTCATAAAAATGTAACAGCATTCACGTACTTACCTGCATCGACAAGGTGTTACCCTTGTAGCATTTGGAACCCACCGCTACCATGCGAAACTATCGAAAGGGCCCCATATGCTCAATAATCACGAGGTCAATCTAACCGACGAGGAGGCTGCCGCTGAGGTCGCCCGCGTCGCGAAGACCTACCCCGTGGTGCGTTTGCTGTCGGCCGATCAGATTAAGAGCGAGCCTAACTGCCTGCTCGCCGGCGATCGGTGTCCTTGTCTGCGCCAGTCGAGTCTTGAGGCTTTGGCAGACTCCGATGAGGTGTCGGAGCAACTGCTCAATGATGGTACCGAGTACCGCGCTCGCCTGCGCCCTCTGAAGGTCGAGGGCGAGCCTCACGTCTTGCTGATGGTGCGTCCGATTGATGAGCAAGAGGCCGCGGAAGAGGACCTTGTCTACACCGACGTGCTGACGAGCGTGCGCAACCGCCGATATTACGAGGAAAAGCTCCGTAGCGCCCGCATGAATGCCGGCGTTGCGATGATCGACGTTGATGATTTTAGGGCCTTCAACGATACGTGTGGCCGTCATGCCGGTGACCTTGCGCTCGGTGCTGTGGCGACAGCCATACGCAGCGGAATTCGTTCGACTGACGAGCTTGTGCGCTATGGCTGCGACAAGTTTGTGGTTGTCATGCCCAATATTCCCTCCGATGACTTCACCCGTCGCCTGCATCAGGTGTCCGATGCCGTTCATTCCACGATTATTCCGGGCCATGAGTACGTGAGCTTGACGGCATGTGTTGGTGGCGTTCGCATTCATGGCGAGACGGTCGATGAGGGCGTTGGCCGCGCTGCTCAGTTACTGAGCCGCGCTAAGGCAAAAGCCGGTACGGTCGTGACCGATGCCGATTCCATCGAGGCCTTCCAAAGCGAAAAGCCTTTGGTGCTTATCGCCGATGACTCCGAGATGAACCGAGCCATTCTCAGCGAGATGCTCAAGGACGAGTATTGCATCCTCGAGGCCGATAACGATCGTACGGCGCTCGATATGGTCGACCGTTATGGCGATGAGTTGTCGCTCGTGCTGCTGGACATTGTCATGCCGGGCGCGAGCGGCTTTGAGGTACTGGCCGATCTGTCGCGCCGATCGGGTATCGACAATCTGCCTGTCATCATGATTTCGAGCGAAGATTCCGATGATATGGTTCTGCGCGCGTACGAGCTGGGCGCCTCGGACTATATCAACCGCCCGTTTGACTCCCGTGTCGTGCGCCGCCGCGTAAGCAACACCATCCGCCTATACGCCAAACAGCGCCGCCTGACGAACCTGCTGTCCCAGCAGTACAACGAGCGTGTCAAGAGCAGTCGCATGCTCATCGATATCATGGCCGGCGTCATGGAGCTTCGCAACGGCGAGAGCGGCAGGCACGTTACGAACATCGAGAAGCTGACCGAGCTGCTGCTTGGCTGTCTGGTCCAGCGTAGCGGCACGATCTCCCTCGACAATGAGGAACGCTCCACGATCGCCCTGGTTTCGGCGCTGCACGATATCGGCAAGATGTCGATTGACGATGCGATTCTCAACAAGCCCGGACGCCTTACGCCCGAGGAGTTTGAGATTATGAAGACGCATACCACGATCGGCGCCGACATGCTGCGTGAGCTGGGTAGTCATCACGCCGGCAATGCGCTTATGGAATATGCGTACCAGATTGCGCGTTGGCACCACGAGCGCTGGGACGGCAAGGGTTATCCCGATGGCCTTAAGGGCGACGATATCCCCATCGCCGCGCAGGTGGTCTCGGTGGCTGACGTGTACGATGCACTGACGAGCGTGCGCGTGTACAAGGACGCTATCCCGCACGAGGAGGCGATCCAGATGATCCTGGACGGTAAGTGCGGCACCTTTAACCCGCTGCTGCTCGATTGTCTGCTCGAGGTGCAAGACCAAATTGCCGAGACGTTGGCACGCCCCGCCGATGTCGTCGCGTTTCCTACGATTTAGTTTGACCAAAGGAGTTTTTAATCCATGATTTCCATGCGTGAGGCGTATGAGAAGATCGGCGCTAATTATGATGACGCGTGTGCTCGGCTGATGGGCGGGGAAATGCTTGCCCGCTTTGCCCTCAAGTTTTTAGATGACGAGAGCATGGACAAGCTGGAGGCTGCCATGGCGGCGGGAGACGCCGAGGAAGCGTTTATGGCAGCGCACACGCTCAAGGGCGTGAGCCAGAACCTGGGATTCGATAATCTGTAC
>USOF01000062.1 GCA_900556285.1 uncultured Collinsella sp.
TACGAGATGCTCAGGAGTCTCGTGGGCTCGGAGATGTGTATAAGAGACAGTGGACGGGCAGGGGCCTCGACGCGGTTAGACACGAGACACATATATTACGCGACCTCGCCCTGGTGGCCGCACACGTTGGTTGCGGCCGACGCGGGCCGCGGGCAAGTGCTTGTAAGGGGAGCCTTGCCTCTCTTGTACGAGAAAGGACGCGTAATGAAAATCATTAAAGCTAAAGACTACGAGGATATGAGCCGCAAGGCCGCTAATATCATCTCGGCTCAGGTTATCCTCAAGCCCGATTGCGTGTTGGGTCTTGCCACCGGCTCCACCCCGATTGGCGCTTACAAACAGCTCGCTGCTTGGTACGAGAAGGGCGACATTGACTTTGCCGAGGTCAGCACCTATAACCTGGACGAGTATCGTGGTCTTTCGCACGACGATCCCCAGAGCTATCACTACTTTATGCGCAAGAACTTCTTCGATCACATCAATATCGATCTGAACAACACGCACGTGCCCGATGGCTCCAACCCTGATGCCGCCGCTGCCTGCTCCGAGTACGACAAGATCGTCGCTGCCGCCGGTTACCCGGATCTGCAGCTGCTCGGTATCGGTAATAACGGCCACATCGGCTTCAACGAGCCCGATGACCATTTCTCCAAGGGTACGCACTGCGTCGACCTGACCGAGAGCACCATTCAGGCCAACAGCCGCCTGTTCGACAGCATCGATGATGTGCCCCGTCAGGCTTACACCATGGGCACCCAGACCATCATGTATGCCCGCATGATCCTGGTCGTTGCCAACGGCGAGGCCAAGGCCCAGGCCGTGCATGACATGTGCTATGGCCCGGTTACGCCCAAGTGCCCGGCTTCGATCCTGCAGCTGCACACCAACTGCGTCGTCGTTGCTGACGAGGCCGCTCTTTCGCTCTGCGAGTAACGCGACCAAGCGATCTTGCATAGCTTTCCAAAAGGCCCTCGCTTTGCGGGGGCCTTTTTAGTGGACATAGACCGTGGCACATGCATGACGGAAACCTTGCCGCATGCTTGACTGGAGGGTTCTAAAACATTCGATTCATTCCATAGCAGATTCCATGCACATTTACCACCATAGAGTCGCAGGCGGTAGTGAGGAGTAGGCGAGTTGCGCAACTCAAATAAAAACAGCCGACTGCGCTACACTGCAAATGGGATGGGACATGCTGGCAAGCGCATTGACCTGCGCAAAGACCTATTGGTCGGGGGATAAGTTACCATCGGGCCTCGCTGTACAAAAACTTGCCAAACACGTACCGGCAGACAACCAAAAAACTCTATGTCGCGCTATTCACGGGGTGGCTCATATGGTCCTGCAGTTACGGTGTCCATATGGTCGAGTTGAGGAGCAGGCATGGAAAACGATCTGGGCAATACGGACGACCTCGAGTTGGTGCCGACGGGCGGCGGCTATATGGTGCGGCGCGATCGCTTGATGAACGAGCTCATCGTTAAAGGGCGCAAGGCGGGAATTGTTTTGCTCTACGCGCCCGACGGGTTTGGTAAGACGTCGGTGTTGCTGCAATACGTGCAGGAGGTTAAATCGGATCCCACGCGAGGGCCGGTTCGGATTATCGAGGCCGACCGCGCGATTGGACGCGAGCTCTTTATGCAGCTCGAGGTTGTCGCCGATGAGCTTAAGGACAAACCTCATTCGCTCGTTGCGATCGACAACGTGCCCAATCTCGAGCAGCACGAAACCGAGGACCTCATCGATCGAATCCGCAGCTTACGTGCTACGGGGACGGGGGTCTTTATTGCCTGCCGCCCCTCCAACCGATTGCTTATCCACGGGCTGGGCGATTCTGTAAAAGTCAATGCGCAGATGCTCAAGGTGCACGCCTATGAGTATTCGTCATGGGCCACGACGTTCTCAATCAGCACATCGCTTGATTTCTATCGGCTCACACAGGGTGTACCCGAGCTGGTATCTGCCCTGCAGACGGGAATGTATGGACAGGGCGATGTTGCCGGGTTGCTCGAGAACGAAATCGTCAACGTGTACGGTGCGGCGCTGGCCGATCTCGCATCGCTCGAGAACAACCTGTTGTTTACCGTTGCCTGTTTGATGGTACTGATGGGCGAGGGCCGCATTGCGGAGCTAGAGGCGTGCGGCGTGAGGCTTTCGATGGTCGACCAGTCCATCTTTGTGCGCGATTATCCGATTTTTGGCGTGGATCCGTCTGATCGCACCTTTAGGTGTTTGGGCGCTAAGGACAACGCGCGCCTGAGGCTGCGAAAGCTTGTTGCCGAGATCCGTCCCGAACTTGTATCGCGGGCTGCTCGCATTTTGATCAAGGCGGGCCGATGCGATTTGGCTTTGGACCTGGCCGACGCGTTCTTGGACCGCCATGTGGTATTGGAACTTGCCGGGCAGTATGGGGCCGATCTTGCCCTGACCGGGCACGGAGGGGACATTTGCCGTGCGGCGTCGGCGATGATCAATGCGGAAAAGCAGGAGCAAGAGCCGGCACCCGCCGAGGCACTCGGCGTGTATCTGGCGGCTGTCAGCGTGTGCAATACAAAGCTAGCAAGGTATATGGCGTCCGTTATCGAACGTGCGGGTGACCAGGCGGCCCGCGAGGTCGATCCCGCTACCTGGAAAATAGCCCAGGCGCTCACCATCGCCTTTTATGGCGACAATGACCTGGGGCTTCCCGCCAACCCTGTTGTGCAAGAACATCCATCCTGCGAGGTGCTCGACATGCTGTCCGCGCATATCGAGGTCAAGCGCCACCTAACCGAGCGAGCGGAAGACGGCAATGTTCTCGCGAAGCTCAAGGCGTGCAAAGCTTATGATTGCGAGCTCGACATCGCGGGGATTCTCATACAGGCCGACCATATGCTGGTGGAGCTGTTCGACGGCTCGTTTGCTAAACCCGACGAGCGCGATGACAAGATGGCGCAGATACTCGAGGCGCTCGATATCCGCGGGCTTAAGGCGCCATCCATTTGGCTGCGTATGGTGCTGGCCGCGCGGCGCCTGCTCGCGGGCTTGCCCGTGACCGACGATGTGGCGTTTGGCGAGCTCGACCGCTTTGCGGTGCGTGTTCGTGACAATCAAATTCAGCTGTTTGGGTTATTGCTGGAGGGTTGGCAATCGCTGGCGGAGGGGCGGCCGGTCAACGCGAAGTTCCGTGCGGTTCAGGTGCTCAAGCTCGCCGACGAATCGATTGCGTACATGCGCGAAAACGCGTTGCTGCTGGAGCGCGTGGCGTACCTGCGCAATACGTCGCTGGTATCGGTTCGCGAAGAGGCGGAGCTGCTCGACATTAGCAAGACGCAGGTCGGTGGCTCAGAAGCCTGGATCGTGGCGCTGCACCTGGCCGCTGCGGGCCGCGATAGCGATCTTGCCGCCTGGATGTCTATGAATCGCTCGGGGATTTTAGACCCATCGTATCGGCTATTTGCGCGTCTTGCGATGCACTGTCTGGGCGAGCCTGCCGTCAGGATTCGCAAGAAGCTTCCGGTGCGTGAGCTGTCGCGGTATTCACTACGCGATGATTTTGAGGGCGAAAGCGAGCACCTGTTCCAGGCGGGCGAGGTTAAGGCTGTCGATACGATCGGCCATATTGAGATGCGCATGTTTGGCACATTTCGCGCCGAGCGCGACGGCTTTCCCATCACGGATAAGATGTGGCGTCGCAAAAAGGCGGCAACACTTGCCGAGCGGCTCGCGTTGGGCATGGATGCCATGGTCGACCGCGAGACAATCGCCATGGAGTTGTGGCCCCATGCCGAGTTTAGCGCCGCGCGCAACAATCTGTATTCGACGGTATCGCGCTTGCGCTCGGCTTTGGGTCCAACGCCGGATGGCAAGTCGTGCGTGCTCATCCAAAACGAGTGCATAGGGCTCAACGGCGACTACGTTAAGACCGATGTAAGGCTCTTTGACCAGCTGAGCCGCGAGATCCTGGGAAACCGTATGGGCGCGAGAGGCCCTCACCTGGTTGAGCTTTGTCTTAAGGTTGAGCAGCTCTACGCGGGGCCGCTGTATGTTCCCACCGGTTGCAACCCCACGTTTTTTACGCGCATGCGCCACATTATGCAATCCAAGTACATCGACTGCATGATTAGGGGAGCGAATGCCGCTCTCGAGGAAAATGACCTGCAATCGGCAATTTGGCTCGTTGAATCGGGGCTTCGCCAAGAGACTGCGCGCGAGGACATGGTTCGCTGTGCCATGCGCGTTTACGGTGCGGCGGGACGACGCCGCGATGTTGTCGAGCTATACAGCGGCCACATGCACCACCTGCGAGAGCAGGTTCAAGGCGTGCCCGAGCCCGAGACAAGGCGCCTGTATGAGCGCCTGGTCGAAGGCAGGCTCAAGCGCGTGCTTGTCGAGCGATAAAAAACGGGCGCCCGAATCACTCGGACGCCCGCAGACTACTCGGTATGGCCAGTCGGTTTTAGACGAGCTTGATCTTCTCGATATCCTTGCGCGAGGACTCGCGATACAGCGAGAACTTGCGGCCGATAACCTGAACGACGTCGGCGTGGCAGCGCTCGGCGAGCTCCTCGGCGGCCTCGCGGGCAGAAAGGCTGGAGCCGTCCAGCACGGAGCACTTAACGAGCTCGTGCTTCTCCAGGTAGGCGACCGTCTGCTCGACGGTGCCTTCGTTGACATCGGACTTACCGATGATGATGGCGGGGTTGAGGTGATGGGCCATGCTGCGAAGCTGCTTGACCTGGGCTCCTGTCAGTGCCATGGGTTCTCGCTTTCTATGTATGGGGCGCCCCGCAATGGGGCCTTAATCTACGTGAGCAGTCCCACGATAGCGCAGGAACGGCGTGGTGTGGAGCGCGTTTGCCCAGTTCGCAAAGAATGCGGATGCCGGGCGGGAAGACGATGCAAGCTTTAGATGGGCTACGGGCGGGGTACGGAGACCGGCTCCCAGGCGATAAACGCCCATCGGACTTTGCGGATGTGGTCGAGCATGTAGCGTCCCTGCGGTACGCCCTTGGATCCCGGCTCACCGGCATGCGGGTTCTCGATCATGTGGTGGGCGATATAGTTGCGCAGGCGGTCGATCTTGTCCTCGTTGCCGTGCTCGAGCATGCGAGAAAAGTCTGCCACGCCTGCCTCGAGACTATCGAAGGTGTCGCGGCGGGGTGATTCAAAATACGTGACCTGTGGCAGTGCACCCATCTGAATAAGGATGTTAAAGGCGTACACAAAACCATTGCTGCAGGTAACCGAGGCGCCGATGGCATTCATCAAGTGCAGGTCATAACGCGGGCTCGAGTTGGCGACCATCGTAACGGCACAACGCCGACGAGCCGTTCGATCAAGCTTGGCAAGTGCGCCTTTTAGGTTGGTCGTGGTGACAGAGCGACTGGCAAAGGCAACATCCACCGCTTTTGCGACCGGTCCAACCAAATCCCAATCATCATCCCAAGCAAGCTCAAGCGGTGTAATAAGATCCTCGAGCCCGTAATACTCAACGCCGGCATCAAGGGTGCCCAACATAGCGGGGGAGAAGTCGGCTGCAATCACAGGATGCCCAGCCTGAGCAAGCGGAATAGCAATCGACCCAGCCCCACACCCCATATCGAGCACCGACTCACCAGGCTCAAGCGCCAGCAGTTTTATAAAATCCCGAGCATACGGGGCAGTCTCCGATGGCCGAAAATGCCGAGCCCGCTTATCCCACTCAAAAGGATCATCAGCCCGATGCCGATCAGCTTGCAAGCGCATCCATTCGTCATTCCAATCAGCAGAAAGAAGCTCAGAGCGAGCATCCCCATCAACCACGGGCCAACCTCCTAGCAACAAAAAAGCGACTCCTCCCAAAAGAAGAGCCGCAACCAGCATATATCAGAAAGAACCGATCCAACGCCAAACCGCCATACCAGCAAAGTAGGGCAGAAGCGAAGCGACTGCCAAAGGGATAGAACCCAACCGAGGTCCCGTTGTGCGTGAGCCCCGGGGAGGGCAAATATATAAGGTCGATCGCGAGTTCCGCACGAGCCGGAGAGCACTTAATGTGCTCTCCGTGCGAGTCAGGACTGTCCGAGCAGGCGACCTTATATATTTGCCCTCCCCGGGGCTCCTCGCCAGTCCCCCTCAGCTAGTTCTTCAGCGAGTTCAGCGGTGCCGGGAAGCGTCCACCACGGTGGGCAAGCACGGTGCCGGCGTTGGGGTTCACCGGCATGATGGGCGCACGGCCGAACAGACCGCCGTACTCAACGCAGTCGCCCACACCCTTGCCGATAGCGGGAATCACGCGCACGGCCGTGGTCTTGTTGTTGATGACGCCGATGGCCATCTCGTCGGCGATGATGCCGGCGATGGTCTCGACTGGGGTGTCGCCGGGGATGGCGATCATGTCCAGGCCAACGGAGCACACGCAGGTCATGGCCTCGAGCTTCTCGAGCGAAAGTGCGCCGGCCTCGACGGCAGCAATCATGCCGGCGTCCTCGGACACGGGGATAAAGGCGCCCGAGAGACCGCCCACGCTGGAGCTGGCCATGACGCCGCCCTTCTTGACGGCATCGTTGAGCATGGCGAGCGCGCAGGTCGTGCCGGGGCCACCGCAGGTGCCCACGCCGATGATCTCGAGGATACGCGCGACGGAGTCGCCGATGGCGGGCGTGGGAGCCAGCGACAGGTCGACAATGCCCTTCTCGACACCCAGGCGACGGGCGGCCTCGCGGCTCATGAGCTCGCCGGCACGGGTGATCTTAAAGGCGGTCTGCTTAATCATCTCGGCGACTTCCATC